>NZ_RZRQ01000308.1:0-7105 GCF_003997785.1 Mesorhizobium sp. M7D.F.Ca.US.004.01.2.1
CTGGCGAAGCTCTGTGGCAGGCCGACACGCTGCAGCGCTTCTGCGACTCGCGCCTCCAGATTGTCGCCAAGGCCGTTCTGTTTCAGCGGCGCGGCGATGATGCTGGCAATGGTTCTGCGCGGGTTGAGCGACGACATCGGATCCTGGAAGATCATCTGCAGATTGCGGCGCAATGGCCGCAGCTCCGCCTCAGGCAGATGGGTGATATCCAGGCCATCGAAGCTGATGCTGCCGGCGCTGGGCTCCAAGAGACGCACCAAAGCGCGGCCGAGCGTTGATTTTCCCGATCCGGATTCGCCGACGATTCCGGTCACCGAGCCCCTGGGAAGATCGAAATCCAGGCCTTTGAGTATCTCGGTCAACGGCGCGCGGCCGATCAGCGGTTTGCGCGTCATGTCGGGCAGCGCGACCTTCAGCCCGCGCACGGAAAACAGCGGCTCAGCCATGCGGTCGCCTCCATGCCTGGTCGGCGGCAGCGATCTCTGAAGCAAGCCCGGCGAGTACTTCGTCGTCCACTGGCTTTAGCGAGGCGAAAGGATCGGTGTAGCGTGGCGTCGCCGCCATCAGCGCCCGTGTGTAGGGGTGCTGCGGGGCGGCGAAGAGAGCGGCCGTGTCAGCCTCCTCCACCACCTTGCCGGCATAGAGCACCGACACCTTCTGGCTGATCTTGGCGACGACGCCGAGATCATGGGTGACGAACAGGATCGCCGTGCCGTGTTCGCGCTGCAATTGCACGATCAGCCGCAGGATCTGCTTCTGCACGGTGACGTCGAGTGCCGTCGTCGGCTCATCGGCGACGATCAGCCTTGGCTCGGCGGCGAAGGCGGCGGCGATCAGCACGCGCTGGCGCATGCCGCCGGAAAGCTCGTGCGGATAGCTTTTCAGCACGCGGTCGGGGTCGCGGATCTGCACCTCGTTCAGCAATTGCCGGATGCGGGTATCGGCCTTCTCGCCACTCCAGCCGAGGATGCGCACCAGCCGGTCGGTCATCTGCGAGCCGATGCGGCGTGACGGGTTGAGCGCGGTCAGCGGGTCTTGCGGGATCAGCGCGGTGCGCGCGCCGATCAGCGTGCGCCGTGCCTTCGGCTGGAGCTTGCCGAGGTCTTCGCCTTCGAGCAGCATGTCGCCTTCGACAATGCGCACGCTTGATGGCAAGACACCGAGTACCGCCTTGCCAATCATCGTCTTGCCGGCGCCGCTTTCGCCGACCAGCGCGCGGACCTCGCCGGGCTGGACGGAGAGCGACACCGAGCGCAGCACGCGCTGGCCGTTGGGCAGCACGGCGCTCAAATTCCTGATGTCGAGACAGGCGCTCATCGCAGCACCGGATCGAAACGCGTCTTCAACGCCTCGCCGAACTGGCTGAAAGACAGCACGGTCAGGATCAGCGTGACCAGCGGGAACACCAGCACCCACCACGCCTGATGGATCGAGAGCCGGCCCTCGGCGATGATGCCGCCCCAGGTCGGATCGTCGGTCGAGATCGACAGATTGACGAAGGACAGGATCGCCTCGACCATGACGGCGATGCCCATTTCCAGCGACAGCAGCGCCACGATCGACGGCACCACATTGGGCAGCACTTCGCGCAGCATGATGCCGATGCGGCCATAGCCGGCGATGCGGGCGTTCTCGACATAGTCCATGCGCGATTGGCCCATCGTCTCGGCGCGGATCACCCGGCAAAAACGCGTCCAGTCGATGATGGCGATAGCGAGGATGACGGAGCTTAAGCCCGTGCCGAGCACGGCAACCAAAAGGATGGCGAACAGCACTGGCGGAAACGCCATCCAGACATCGACGATGCGCGAGATGACGCGGTCGGCCCAACCGCCGAAATAGCCTGCGACGAGCCCAAGCGTCGAGCCGACCAGGCACGCCGCGATGGCCGCGGCGAAGGCGACGATGAAGGCGATGCGGCCGCCGAAGATCAACCGTGACAACAGATCGCGGCCAAGGCTGTCGGTGCCAAGCCAATAGCCGGGCTCAGCACCGCTCATCCAGAATGGCGGCAGCCGCTCCAGCATCAGATCCTGCGCCAGCGGATCCTGCGGCGCCACCAGCGGCGCGAAGATCGCGGCCAAAAGCGCCAGCAGCAGCCAGCCGCCGGCCAGCCATAAGCGCGGCGACACACGCCTTTGAGCGCGGCCCTCATCCATGGCGTAGCCTCGGATTGAGCAGCGCGTACATCATATCGACGCTGAGGTTGATCAGCACGAACAGCAGCGCAAAGACCAGCACGATGCCCTGGATCAGCGGCAGATCGCGGTTGATGACGGCATCGATCGCCATGTTGCCGAGGCCCTCATAGGAAAACAGCCGCTCGACGATGACGGTGCCGCCGATGAGAAAGGTGAATTGCACGCCGACCAGCGTCAGCGTCGGCAAAGCGGCGTTCTTCAGCGCCTCTCGCAGGATGACCTGTGTTTCCGAAAACCCCTTCACCCGTGCCAGCACGACATAATCGAGGTCGAGCACTTCCTTCAGCGACTGTTTCAGCAGCTGCGAGATGATCGCCGCCAGCGGCAGCGCCAGCGCCACGGCCGGCATCAGCATGTGCTTCAGCAGATCCCAGGTGAGGTCGAGGCGCAGCCGAAGCAAGCTTTCGAACAGATAGAACTGGGTGACGAAGGGCAGGTCGAGCTGCGGCGACACCCGGCCGGAAATATCGAAGATCGGCACCAGCACGCCGAACAGCAGGATCAGCACCAGGCCCCACAGGAAGTCGGGAATGGAGAGTGCCGCGCCGCTGGCGATGTCGATGCCGGCCTCGACTGCCGTGCCACGCTCGCGCGCGCCGATGATCGCTGTGGTGCCGCCGAGCGCCACCGCCATGATGAGCGCGACGATGGCAAGCTCCAGCGTCGCCGGTAGCCGGTTGAAGACAAGGCCAAGCACATCTTGCCGCAGCGAGATCGAGGTGCCGAAATCACCCCGGGCCACGCCGGACAGCCAGATGAAGAACTGCTGCACGATCGTCTTGTCGAGCCCATAGAGCGCGCGCAGCCGGGCAATGTCGGCATCCGTCGCGCCGGGCGGCAGCATCATCGCGATCGGATCGCCGGGCGCGACGCGGATCACGACAAAGACGACGACGGCCACGCCGAACAGCGTGATCAGCATCGTCAGAAGACGGATCAGGAATCTTTGCAGGAGCATTCTGGCGTAGGCCTAATGCGTTTCAGTGACTGATGGAACGAACCCCCCTCATCCGGCCGCTTCGCGGCCACCTTCTCCCCGAGGGGAGAAGGTGTCGCGGACAGCTGAGCGGTCTCTTCTCCCCAGCGGGGAGAAGGTGGCCCGAAGGGCCGGATGAGGGGGCCTGCGTCGTTAAAGAAGACACGCCGTCTCGCGACAGCGTGCCGTCCCAAATTGGTCAGGCCGGGGTCATCAGGGCCGGCAGCAGCGCGCCGGACACATGCTGCACCACATTGACGCCCTTGGCATGCACGATCGGCTGCGCATACTGGATCAGCGGCAGCACATAGGCCTGCTCGGCGATGTATTTGTCGACAGCCTTCCAGCCGGCAATGCGCTTGGCCTCGTCCTTCTCGCCCCACAGCGGGTTGATCATGTCGATCAGGTCCTGGCTGTCCCAAACCGAATGCGGGCTCGGGCCGTACATGGCAAAGCCGGTCGAGGTGGTCGGATCGCCGATGGCATTGCCCCAATTGTAGAAGGCGGCCGGCGCCAGCTTGTCGGCGGCGCGCAGCTCATAGTGCTTGGCGATCTCGTAGACTTCGATCGTCGCCTCGATACCCACCTTGCGCCACATGCCGACGATTGCCTGGATCATCTCATAGTCCTTGGGCTTGAAGCCCTTGGTCGTCTGGATGGTGAACTTGACCGGCTTTTCCGGCGAATAGCCGGAGGCGGCCAGCAGTTCCTTGGCTTTCTCCGGATTGTGCTCGACCTTGATCGACGCATCGTAGGCCGTGTATTCCGGCGTCTCCAGCGTGTCGATCGGCTGGCCATAGCCGCGCAGCAGGCGATCGACCAACAGCTTCTTGTCGATCGACATGACGGCTGCCTGGCGCACGTTCTTGTCCAGCATCGCCTCGATGTCGTTGAAGAAGATCATGCCGATGTCGGAAACGTTCTTGCACGAGCCGGCCAGTCCGTCCTTGGCGATCAGCCGGTCATACTCCTCATAGGGAATTTCGAGCGTCACCTGCGAGGAGCCGGATTCGATCTCGGCGACGCGGCTTGCCGCATCGGCGACGAACTTGATCGTCACATTCTCGAAGGCCGGCTTGCCGCCCCAGTAGTTCGGGTTGGCCTTGAGCCGCAGGAAGGCGTTGCGCTCGAATTTTTCGACCATGTAGGGGCCGGTGCCGATCGGCGCTTTCTCGAAGCCTTCGGCGCCGACCTTCTCGTAGTAGGCCTTCGGCATGATGTAGCCGGTCAGGAACGACATCCATTTGAAATAGACCGGGTCGAACTGCACGACGTCGCCGGTGATCTTGTTGCCGTCGATCTTGAAGTTGTTGACGTTCTTCCAGACGAACTGGATCGGGTTGCCGGTCTTTTCGTCGCCCGCCCGCTGCAGCGACCAGACAACGTCCTCGGGCGTGAACGGCGAGCCGTCATGCCAGGTCACACCTTCGCGCACCGTCATCGTGATCTTGGTGCGGTCGTCGTTCCAGCCCCATTCGGTGAGCAGGCCCGGCGCGAAGGACAGGTCTGGCTTTTGGGGAATGAATTGATCGAACACCGACTGGTAGAGACCCTGGATCGTCGGGTTGACGGCCGAGGGGCCGGTGGTCGGATCCCAGGACGGCAAGTTGACATTATAGGCGATGGTCAGTTCGCCGGCAGCCGCCTTGGCGATCTGCGGCAGGCCGACGGCGGCCACCCCGAGTGCCGCGGCACTGTATCCCAGCAATTCGCGTCTGTTGATTGTCATGGTCGTTCCCCTTGTTGGTTTTCTGTTTTCTGCGCGCGTCGTCTTCAGTTCATTGGTTCAGGCTTCTTGGGCAACAGTTGCCCTCTTTCGCCTGTGTGAAATCTTCGGCTCCTACCTCCCGCCAAGCTGTTGCGCGAGCATGTATCCGGAAGCCGCACCGGTGCCGGCGCCCGGCCATGTCGCGGCCCCAGTGAGATGCAGATGCGCCACCGGCGTGTTCCAGCCGGCGTATCCGCGTGCCGGGCGGAACAAAAAGTTCTGCTCCAGATGGTGGCTGCCGCAGACCTGGTCGCCGCCGACGAGGTTCGGGTTCTCGCGCTCGAGGTCGATGGGCGAGAACACCGCCCGGCCGAGGATCTTGTTGCGCAGGCCGGGTGCGTAGGTCTCGATGATGTCGAGGACACGCTCGGCGTAGGCGTCCTTCACCTTGTCCCAGTGGTCCGGTGCGATCTTGCCGGCGGCATCGCCTGTGATTTCGGCGGGCAGCATGCGCACCTGTACCCACAGCATATGCTTGCCCTGCGGCGCCCGCGACGGGTCGATCGCCGTCGGCTGGCCGACCACCAGCACCGGTTCGTCCGGCAGCATGCCCGCCATCGCCTGCTGATAGGTGCGCGACATGGCGTCGAGCGACGGCGACAGATGCACATAGGCGAACTGCCGAAGCTCAGATCCGGCGCGCCAGTCCGGCAAATCGTCGAGCGCTAGGTGGATCATCATCGTCCCCGGCGCATGGCGGAACTTTTGCATCGCCGTGTCGAAGCCGGCGTTCCCCGAACCATTGGGCAACAATTTGCCGGTCAGCGCCTTCGGCGCGACGCCAGCAATCACAGCCTTGGTGGCGGTATGCGTCTCACCGGAAGCGAGCCGCACGCCGGTCGCCTTGCCGGCCGAAACCGTGATCTCCGCCACGTCGGCGCCGGTGAATATCTTGCCGCCGGCAGAGGTCACCATGCCGGACAGAGCGCGGATGATGGTGTCGGCGCCGCCCTTGCCCAGCACCATGCCAAAGCTCTGGTTGGCCATCGATTCCAGATAGGGGAACACGGCGCCGCCGGCGATGTCGGGCGCGAAGTCGAGATGCATGCCCCAGGTGGCGAGCGTTGCCCTGATATGAGGCGACTCGAAGTTCTCCTCCAGCCAGGCGCGTGGCGAAGACAACAGCAGCCGTCCCGTATCGAGCGCGCCGGCAGTGCCCTTCTTGCGCCACAGGTTCCACGCCGTGCCGACAAGCGCGCGGGCGCTCATCGGCGAACCCAGCAGCCGGAACAGATGCTCGGCCTCCGCCGGGAAAGCGGCAACCAGCCCGCGCCATGCGGCGGCGTCAGTGGCTGAAAAGGTGGCGATGCGCGCGGCGGTCTTTTCCAGGTCGTTGCTGACGCCGAACCAGCGTCCGTCCGGAAAGGCGCTGGCGAAACAGTCGGCGACGGGGGCGAACTCCAGCCCTTGCGCTTTCAATTCATTTGCATATTTCCGGTGGAAGGCGGAGCCGGCGAACAGGCTGAGATTCATCGCGCCGAAATCGTGACGGAAGCCGGGAAGGGTGAATTCGCGCGTCTGGACAGCGCCGCCGATTGTTGCGTTGCGCTCGAAAATCCCGGTTTTCCAGCCTTTGAGCGCCAAATGCGCGGCGCATGCCAGACTGTTGTGGCCCGCCCCGACAAAGATGGCGTCAAACTCGCTCACGCCCCGTTCCCATTTCCTTTATGCTTAAAGATAATTGCAGATGCATATGTTTTCGTCTAGTAGGATATTAAGGGCCGAGACGAGCCTTGATCATCATCCACGAAAGAGGGAACTTCAGACCATGGACACCCAAAAACTCCTCGGCGAAGTCGCCGGCCAGCTTCTTTCAGGCGCCATCAAGGTAGTCGACCTGTCGGCGCCGCTCGGACCCGACACGCCGTTGATCAAGCTGCCGCCGGAACTCGCCGTCGACACGCCGAAGGTCGAGATCCACAACATCTCCCGTTACGACAAGAATGGTCCGTGGTGGGCCTGGAATTGGCTGAAGCTCGGCGAGCATTCGGGCACGCATTTCGATGCGCCGCAGCACTGGATCTCTGGCAAGGATTATCCGGACGGCGCCACCGACACCATTCCGGCGCAGAACTTCGTCGGCCCGGTCAATGTCATCGACTGCTCGAAGGAAGCCGCCGCCGACCACGATTTCCTGCTCACCGTCGACCACATCAAGGC
>NZ_RZRQ01000309.1:0-7105 GCF_003997785.1 Mesorhizobium sp. M7D.F.Ca.US.004.01.2.1
TCTCTGGGCGCACCCAGAACACCTCCGGGTCGCCGGCGCTTTCGGCCATCGGGAAGACGCCCGAGGCATAGGCCTTAAGTAAAAGGTCGGTGGGGATGCGATAGCCGGGCGCGTAGGGACGGGTCATCGCGTCTGCGCGCTACTCTTCCTTGGCCAGATATTTTTCCAGCCAGTGGATGTCGTAGTCGCCATTGGCGATGTCGGCATTGCCGACGAGATCACGAAACAGCGGCAGCGTCGTCTTGATGCCGTCGACGACGAATTCATCGAGCGCCCGGCGAAGCCGCATCATGCATTCGACGCGGTTGCGCCCATGCACGATGAGCTTGCCGATCAGGCTGTCGTAATAGGGCGGGATCTTGTAGCCGGAATAGACGCCGGAATCGACGCGGATGCCGAGGCCGCCCGGCGTGTGGAAGTGGGTGATCGTGCCGGGCGAGGGCGTGAAGGTGCGCGGGTCCTCGGCGTTGATGCGGCATTCGATGGCGTGGCCATTGAACTTGATGTCCTCCTGCTTCACCGACAGGCCGCCGCCGGAGGCGACGCGGATCTGCTCGTGAACGAGGTCGATGCCGGTGATCGCTTCGGTCACCGGATGCTCTACCTGCAGGCGCGTGTTCATCTCGATGAAATAGAACTCGCCGTTCTCGTAGAGGAATTCGATGGTCCCGGCGCCGGAATAGCCGAGGTCGGCGATGGCCTTGGCGCAGATGCCGCCGATACGGGCGCGTTCTTCGGCATTGAGGGCCGGCGAGGGCGCCTCTTCCCAGACCTTCTGGTGGCGGCGCTGCAAGGAACAGTCGCGCTCGCCGAAATGCACGCCGCGGCCAAAGCCGTCGCCGAACACCTGCACCTCGATGTGGCGCGGCTTTTCCAGATATTTCTCGATGTAGACGGCATCGTCGCCGAAGGCCGCACCGGCTTCCGTGCTGGCTGTCTGCAAGGCGATCTCAAGATCAGCTTCGGTGAGGGCGACCTTCATACCGCGCCCGCCACCGCCGGCCGAGGCCTTGATGATCACGGGATAGCCGATCTCGGCGGCAATGCGCCTGGCTTCCTTTTGATCGGTGACGGCGCCGTCGGAACCTGGCACAACCGGAATGCCGAGACGCTTGGCGGTGCGCTTGGCCTCGATCTTGTCGCCCATGATGCGGATATGGTCGCCGGATGGGCCGATGAAGGTGATGTTGTGCGCGGCCAGTATGTCGGCGAACTTGGCGTTCTCCGACAGGAAGCCGTAACCCGGATGCACGGCATCAGCGCCGGTGATCTCGCACGCAGCGACGATCTGATGGATGTTGAGGTAGCTGTCGCGCGATGGCGGCGGGCCGATGCAGACGCTCTCGTCGGCGAGCCGCACATGCATGGCGTCGGCGTCGGCGGTCGAATGCACCACCACCGTCTGGATGCCGAGTTCCTTGCAGGCGCGCAGGACCCGAAGGGCGATTTCGCCGCGATTGGCGATGAGGATCTTCTGGAACATCAGGCCCGCTCTACTCGATCACGACGAGCGGCATGCCATATTCGACCGGCTGCGAATCCTCGAACAGGATCGCCGTCACAGTACCGGCGCGCGGCGAGGGGATCTGGTTCATCGTCTTCATCGCTTCGATGATCAGCAGCGTCTGGCCTTCCTTGACCTTCTGGCCGACCTCGATGAATGCCTTGGCATCCGGCGACGGCGCCAGATAGGCGGTGCCGACCATCGGCGAGGTGACCGCATTCTTGGAAAGGTCGGCTACAACAGGCACAGCGATGGCGGCAGCTTGGGCTGCTGCCGGGGCATAGGCCGGCTGCGGCGCTGCGATCGCATGAACGGCCGGTGCCTGGCGCGAGACGCGCACCTTCAGGTCGCCCAGTTCGACCTCGATCTCGGTCAGGTTGGTGTCGTTCAGTATGCCCGCCAGATCGCGGATCAGCTGCTGGTCAACACCGGTCTTCTTTATCGACATTTTCGAGCCTTCTGTTTGTTGGCCGGTCATAGGCGTGCTGCCAGCGCCTGCAATGCCAGCGTGTAGCCGAGCGGCCCAAAGCCACAGATCATGCCGACGGCGACCGGCGCGACCATGGAGACGTGGCGGAATGGTTCCCGCGCATGGATGTTGGAAAGATGAACTTCGGCGACGGGCAGCGGCGCTATGGCGCGGATGGCGTCGTGGATGGCGATCGAGGTGTGGCTGTAGGCGCCTGGATTGATGACGATGCCGACAGCCTTGTCGCCGGCTTCCTGGATCCAGTCGACAAGGTCGCCCTCATGGTTCGACTGGCGGAAATCGACCTCGAGCCCGAGTGCCGTGCCGGCCTGCTTGCAGTCCTCGGCGATGGCGGCCAGCGTCTTGCCGCCATAGATGCCCGGCTCGCGCTTGCCGAGCGCGTTGAGATTGGGACCGTTCAGGACGAAAACCGTTTTCAAAAAAACCGACCTTTTCCGGCGCCGGCATCAAGCCGGCGCGTTGGGCCCTCTATAATGGGCATAGCTGCCCGCGGAAAGAGCGCAAGTGCGTTCTTTCACTGTCCACAACGGGTGGAAATGTGGCCGTGAGAAATATGCCGGTGAGCAAATCAAAGCGCGGCTTTCGCCGCCTCGATCTTTTCAGCCAGCACTTCCTGCCCAAGCGCCCCGAACACGACCTCGTTGCCGACCACGTAGGACGGCGTTCCGGTGATCGCCAGCTTGTTGGCAAGATCGTAGGTCTTGGCGAGGGCCTCGTTGATTGTCGGGTCCTTCATTTTCTCACGCAGCGCCGCTTCGTCGGCACCGAGCGACAGCGCGACCTTGATGGCCGCCGCCTCGGTGGCGCGTCCCTGGCCGCCGAGCAGCGCATTGTGGAACTCGCCGTACTTTTCCGGCTTCATCAGATGGAAGGCCATCGAAACGACGCTCGCCTTCTGCGAATCCGGCCCGAGGATCGGGAATTCTTTGAGCACGAAGCGCAGGTCCGGATCGGACTTGGTCAGCGCCTTCATGTCGTCGATGGCGCGTTTGCAGAAGCCGCAATTGTAGTCGTAGAACTCGACTATGGTGACCTTGCCGTCCGGATTGCCGACGACGCCGTCGAAGGCCGAATTGAAGATCTGATCCTTGGCATTCTTGATCACGCCGAGATGAGCGATGCGCTGCTCTTCCTTCTGCTTGGCCTCAAGCGCATCCTGGACCTCCAGAAGGACTTCCGGGTTCTTCAACAGATAGTCGCGGATGATGCCTTCGACCTCGGCGCGGTCGATCTTGGTGTCGGCCGCTGCCGTCTCGACGGGCTGCGCGGTGCCAGCCCTGGCAATTTGTGGGCTTCCGGCCACGAACCCAAAAGCCAGCATGGCCAGGGCGACCGCAACCCCCGTGGTGCCCAGCAGCAGTGCCTTTTTCATCGTTCCGTTCCTTCTACCTGTTTCCGGTCTGGCTGTGTCGCAGCGCGCGACCGGAAGGTTCACTTGATCTTGGTTGATGCTTTGTAGTTTATGATATCCTGGGCGCGAAGCCAGCGTGGCTCGCCACGCTTCATCTCCTGCTGCGCCCGCATGGCGAAAATCTTCGCATCCTTGTAGTTGCCGGAATAGAAATGGCCCTCGGCGGTGGCGAGTTCGGCGCCCGGTATGTCGCCCAGCTCGCCATAGGCCTGCGCCAGATAGCGATACCCGGCCGAATTTTCCTTGTCGCGCCCGAGGCCATTGTTGATTTGCACGACGGCTTTTTTGAGCGAGTCGGGCGTGCCGACGGCCATCAGCGCCTGACCCATGGACACCGGCAGCAGTCCGGACCGCGCCGGATCGAGGCTGACCGCCTTGGCATAGGCATCCGCGGCTTCCTTGGGCTTGTTTGCCTTCATCAGGATATCGCCGCGCAATTCCTGGAAATAGGCATTCTTCGGCTGCGCCTTGATCAGTGCATTGGTCTTGGCGAGCGCGGCGGCGATACTGCCGAACAGGTAGGTCGACTGGGCATCGCCATATTGCGCGGCGAGGGTCCCTTGCATCTTGCGCATCAAACGCGACGCGGCGGCCTGGCCTTCCATATAGACGGCGATCTTCACCCGCATCATGTCATGACGCTGCTGCAGCGCGGGCGGGTCGAGCTTGTCGACATTGGGGCTCTGTTTCACCAGCACTTCAAGATTGGCGATGCGGTCTTGCGGCATCGGATGGCTGATCCGATAGGGATCGACCTGCGCGCCCGACAGCGACAGTGCCGTTTGGAAGCGATGGAACGTCTTCAGCATGCCCATGCCGGATTGGCCGGTGGCGTTGAGATAGGTGATCGCCGAGCGGTCGGCGGTCATCTCCTCGGTGCGCTGATAGGCGAGGATGCTGCGCTGTGCCATCTCGCCGCCGCCGGCAGCCACACCCATGCCCGCACCGGCAAGGCCGCGGCTGTTGGTGGTTGCACCGGCGACGATGGCGCCGGCGCCAAGCAATGTCGCGATGATGGCCATCGTCTTGGCGCGTTCGAGCTGGTCGCGCAGCTTCTGCTGGTGGCCGCCGGCGATATGGCCGGCTTCGTGGGCAATGACGCCAATGATCTCGTTGGGCGTTTCGGCCGTCATCAGCGCGCCGGTGTTGATGAACAGCCGGCGCCCGGTGACAAAGGCGTTGAAACTCTGGTCGTTGACCAGAACGATGTCGATGCCGTCATTCGCCAGACCCGCCGCCCTGAAGATCGGCCGTGCGTAATCGCGCACCAGCGCCTCGATCTCGGCGTCGCGCACCACCGGCACGTTCTGGGCAAAGGCGCTGACCGAACTCGCCATTGCAACGGCTACGCCAAGCGAAAGCGTCGCGAAGACGCGCGCTGCCTGGGCAATCGTCGATCTGGGTCGGCTCAACATGATGGCTCCACTGGTAGACGAGCGGGCGAAAGATGAAAAGTCGGCGCCGGAAACTTCCTCAACTTGTGATCCTCACATCAATCGGGCATTTGTGCGGCACATGCGCCAGTGCTTGGCGCCGTCAGTCATCGGGAATACTGGTTAAATGGTCGTTTCGCTCTCACGCCGTGGCAATGTCGAACCCTTCCATGCCATGGACATTCTGGCAGAGGCAAACCGGCTGAAGGCCGAGGGCGTGCCGGTTGTTTCGATGGCCGTCGGCCAGCCCTCCGATCCCGCGCCGGTTCTGGTTCGTGCGGCCGCGGCCAAGGCTCTGCAGGACGGACGCATCGGCTACACCGACGCGCTCGGCCTCGCCGCCTTGCGCAAGGCGATCGCCGGACACTACGCTGATCACTACGGGCTTGATATTGAGCCCGGCCGGATCGCGGTGACGACCGGGTCGTCGGCCGCCTTCAACCTCGCCTTCCTGGCGATGTTCGACCCGGGTGACCGCGTCGCCATCGCGGCGCCCGGCTATCCCGCCTATCGCAACATCATGGCCGCACTCGGCATCGACGTGGTCGAGATCGAGCTCGGCGACGCCGCCTACCTGCATGCCGGCCATCTCGAGACCGCGCATCGTGGAAAGCCGCTGAAAGGTGTTCTGTTCGCCAGTCCGGCCAATCCAACAGGCGCGGTCATTCCGGCCGATGAACTGGGGGCTCTGGTGAGGACGGCACAAGACCTCGGCGTCGCCGTCATCTCCGACGAGATCTACCATCGGCTGGCCTACGCCGCACCCGACACCACGGCGCTTGCCTATGGCGGCGACGTGACGGTGATCAACTCGTTTTCGAAATACTATTGCATGACCGGCTGGCGCATCGGCTGGATGGTGCTGCCGCAAGACCTGGTGCGGCCGGTCGAGCGCGTCGCCCAGAGCCTCTACATCTCGCCGCCTGAATTATCGCAGATTGCCGCGATCGAGGCGTTCAGGGCAACTGAGGAGCTGGAGGCGGTGAAAGGCCGTTACGCCTGGAATCGTGAGCTCTTGATGAAACGTTTGCCGGAACTCGGCTTTCCGCTGGCGGCGCCAATGGACGGCGCCTTTTACGCCTTCTGCGACGTCACCAGGCACACCAATGACAGCATGGCCTTTGCACGCAAGATGCTGGCCGAGGCGCATGTGGCGGCAACGCCTGGCCGCGACTTCGACACGCAGGCGGGGCACCGGACCATGCGTTTCTCCTACGCCGGCAGCCACGACGACATGGTCGAGGCAATGGCGCGCATCGAACGCTGGTTGAGGTAGGGCCATGCCGGAACTCGAACAAGCGCTGGCCGAAGTCGCAGCCGAAATGGCCGAGCGCACCGATCGTGGTGATGTCGCCACCTACATTCCGCAGCTGGGCAAGGTCGATCCGAAGAAGTTCGGCATCGCGGCCGTCACCAATGACGGCGGCGTGCTGATGGCAGGTGACGCCGAACAGGCCTTTTCGATCCAGAGCATCTCGAAAGTGTTCACCCTGACACTGGCGCTCGGCAATGTTGGCGACGCGCTGTGGCAGCGGGTCGGACGCGAACCGTCAGGCAATCCGTTCAACTCGATCGTGCAGCTCGAGCACGAGAACGGGATTGCGCGCAGTCCGCTCAGCAAGGCCGGCGCCATCGTCATTGCCGACATCCGGCTTGCCGGCCACCAGCCGCGTGAGGCGATCGGCGAAATCCTGCGCTTCATCCAGTTCCTCGCCGATGACGAAACGATCATCATCGACCGCGAGGTCGCCGCGTCCGAACGGGCCACCGGGTACCGCAACTTCGCGCTTGCCAACTACATGAAATCCTTTGGCAATCTCCACCATGCGCCGGAGCTGGCGCTAGGCGTCTACTTCCACCATTGCGCCATCGCCATGAGTTGCCGGCAACTGGCGCTCGCTGGCCGCTTCCTCGCCAATGGCGGCAAGAACCCGGCGACCGGGCATTCCGTGGTGTCGGCCGAGCGGGCACGCCGCATCGGCGCGATGATGCTGACCTGCGGCCACTATGACGGCTCCGGCGATTTTGCCTTCCGCGTCGGCATTCCAGGCAAGAGCGGCGTCGGCGGCGGCATATTGGGTATCGTGCCGGGCGTGGCCTCGCTTGCCGTCTGGTCGCCCGGCCTCAATGCCAACGGCAATTCCAAGCTGGGTTCGATCGCTCTGGAAAAGCTGGCCAGGATGATGAACTGGTCGATCTTCGCGCCGTAAAGCGCTTCGCGGCCCATCGGAATGCCAGATATGAAAAATCCCGCGCCGTCTTTCGAT
>NZ_RZRQ01000030.1:0-32242 GCF_003997785.1 Mesorhizobium sp. M7D.F.Ca.US.004.01.2.1
ATTAAGGACAAGACATGTTCAATCACCACAAAGTGGAAATCGAATGGGGCGGCCGTCCGCTCATCCTCGAAACCGGCAAGATCGCGCGCCAGGCTGACGGCGCTGTGCTCGCCACCTACGGCGAGACCAAGGTCCTCGCCACCGTCGTTTCGATGAAGGAGCCGAAGCCCGGCCTCGATTTCTTTCCGCTGACCGTCAACTACCAGGAAAAGACCTACGCCGCCGGCAAGATCCCGGGTGGCTATTTCAAGCGTGAAGGCCGTCCGAGCGAGAAGGAAACGCTGGTTTCCCGCCTCATCGACCGCCCGATCCGCCCGCTCTTCGCCGCAGGCTACAAGAACGACACCCAGATCGTCGTCACCGTCGTCCAGCACGATCTCGAGAACGATCCCGACATCCTGTCGATCGTTGCCACCTCGGCTGCTCTCACGCTGTCGGGCGTTCCGTTCATGGGCCCGATCGGCGGCGCCCGCGTCGGCTACATCAACGGCGAATACGTGCTCAACCCGCATGTCGATGAGATGCAGGAATCCAAGCTCGACCTCATCGTCGCCGGCACCACCGACGCCGTGCTGATGGTTGAGTCCGAGGCCAAGGAATTGGGCGAAGAGCTGATGCTTGGCGCCGTCATGTTTGGCCACAAGGGCTTCCAGCCGGTCATCGACGCCATCATCAAGCTGGCCGAAGTTGCCGCCAAGGAGCCGCGCGACTTCACCGCGCCGGATTATTCCACGCTCGAAGCAGAGATGCTGAAGATCGTCGGCGACGAACTCAGCTCGGCCTACAAGAACGTCGACAAGCAGAAGCGCTACGCCGCCGTCGACGCCGTCAAGGCGAAGGTCAAGGCCGCGTTTGCCCCGGCTGAAGGCGAAGACGCCAAGTACACCTCCGAGCAGATCGGTTCGGTGTTCAAGGAACTCCAGGCCAAGGTCGTGCGCTGGAACATCCTCGACACCGGTTCGCGCATCGATGGCCGTGACCTCAAGACGGTTCGCAAGATCGTCTCCGAAGTCGGCGTCCTGCCGCGCACTCACGGTTCGGCACTGTTCACCCGCGGCGAGACCCAGGCGCTGGTCGTTGCCACGCTCGGTACCGGCGAGGACGAGCAGTATGTCGATTCGCTGACCGGCATGTACAAGGAGAAGTTCCTCCTTCACTACAACTTCCCTCCCTACTCCGTCGGTGAGACCGGTCGCATGGGTTCGCCGGGCCGCCGCGAAATCGGCCATGGCAAGCTCGCCTGGCGCGCCATTCGCCCGATGCTGCCGAGCGCTGACCAGTTCCCCTACACGCTGCGCGTCGTCTCGGAGATCACCGAGTCCAACGGTTCGTCGTCGATGGCGACCGTCTGCGGCACCTCGCTGGCGCTGATGGATGCCGGCGTGCCGCTGGCCAAGCCCGTCGCCGGTATCGCCATGGGCCTGATCAAGGAAGGCGAGCGTTTCGCCGTTCTCTCCGACATCCTTGGCGACGAGGATCACCTCGGCGACATGGACTTCAAGGTCGCCGGCACCGCCAACGGCATCACCTCGCTGCAGATGGACATCAAGATCGATGGCATCACCGAGGAGATCATGCAGATTGCGCTTGGCCAGGCCAAGGACGGCCGCCTGCATATCCTCGGCGAGATGGGCCACGCGCTCTCCGGCGCGCGTTCGGAACTCGGTGAGTTCGCACCGCGCATCGAAGTGATGCACATCCCGACCGACAAGATCCGCGACGTGATTGGTTCGGGCGGTAAGGTCATCCGCGAGATCGTCGAGAAGACCGGCGCCAAGATCAACATCGAGGACGACGGCACGGTCAAGATCGCTTCGTCCAACGCCAAGGAGATCGAGGCGGCGAAGAAGTGGATCCACACCATCGTCGCCGAGCCGGAAGTCGGCGAGATCTATGAAGGCACGGTCGTCAAGACCGCCGACTTCGGCGCCTTCGTCAACTTCTTCGGTCCGCGTGACGGCCTCGTCCACATCTCGCAGCTTGCCAACGACCGGGTCGCCAAGACCTCGGACGTGGTCAAGGAAGGCGACAAGGTCTGGGTCAAGCTGATGGGCTTCGACGAGCGCGGCAAGGTCCGCCTGTCGATGAAGGTCGTCGACCAGGCCACCGGCAAGGAACTCGCCCGCGACAAGAAGACCGAAGGCGAAGAAAACGCCGCCTGATCGGTCTGAGATCATGAATCGAAACGGGCGCGGCTTAGGTCGCGCCCGTTTTCATTTTCAGCCCGGATTTCATTTTCAGCCCGGGTCTTCATTCTCAGATTGCCAAGACAGACCTCATTTCGAGACCGAACGATGTCCGCCGAGCCGCTGAAGACGCTTTTTCATCCCTTTGAGGCCGAGGCTGTTCCTCTGCCGGGAAGGGGCAATCGCGTCCTGTTTCTGGGCACCGAACCGGGTTTTCGCCTGCCTGAAGGCTTCGAAGCCGCGCTTCACCTCGTGCAGGGCTTCCGGCCGGATTTTCGCGCGCTGCAGGCGTCTGGCCTCATCGTCACCGCACAAGCGGAAGGCGACGGTTTCGATATGGCACTTGTGCTTGCCGGCCGGCATCGCGGCCTGAACGAAGTGCGCATCGCTGAGGCGCTTGAACGCGTCGCGCCGGGCGGCCTGGTGGTCGTCGCCGGCGGCAAGGACGATGGCATTGCCAGCCTGCGCAAGCGCGTTGACGAGCTTGTGCCGCTTGAAGGCCATCTGCCGAAATATCACGGCATCGCCTTCTGGTTGCGCCGTCCCGCCGATCTGGCCGCCGCGGAAGAATTACGCGCCGCCAATCCCGCCTTGCTGGTTGAAAACCGGTTCCACACCGCGCCCGGCATGTTTTCCTTCGACCGGATCGATACCGGCTCGAAATTGCTGGTCGAGAACCTGCCCAATGATTTGCGGGGCAACATTGCCGATTTCTGCGCCGGCTGGGGCTATGTGGCTGCCGAGATCGCCGACCGCTCCCCCAGCGTTCCGGCGCTCGACCTCTACGAGGCCGATTTCGCCTCGCTCGAAGCCGCAAAGCGCAATCTGGCGGGGGTCAGCCAGTCGATCGCCAGGAATTTCTTCTGGGTCGATCTGCTGAAGGAACCGGTCGAGAAGCGCTACGACGCGATCGCCATGAACCCGCCCTTTCATCGCAGCCGGGCGGCCGAGCCGGAGATCGGCGCCGGCATGATCCGCGCGGCGGCCAAGGCCTTGAAGCCAGGCGGGCGGCTGTTCATGGTCGCCAACCGTCAGCTTCCCTATGAGCCGATCCTGGCGGCCGCTTTTTCGAGCCATGCCGAACTCGCCCGTGACGGCATGTTCAAGGTGCTTTCCGCTCGTCGTTGAAGCATGATCCCGAAAAGTGGATACCGGTTTTCGGAAAAGATCATGCTCAGACGAAAACAGACATCGCGTCGCGCCTCAATGCAGATTGGCGACGCGTCGGACCTCGTCGGTGACATGCGCGTCGCCGACCCTGAGCTTGAGAGGGGCCGGCCTGCCGAACAGGTAGCCCTGCACCACCTCGCAGCCGGCTGCCCTAAGCAGCGTCGCCTGGCTTTCGGTCTCGACGCCTTCGGCAATGATGCTGACGCCGAGCGCGCGCGACAGCCCGACGATGGTCGAGACGACCGCGCCCGAGCTGGCATCGGTATCGAGGCGGCTGACGAAGGATCGATCGATCTTCAGCTTGCCGAACGAGAAGTCGATCAGGTAGCTCAAATTGGAATAGCCGGTGCCGAAATCGTCGACGGCGACCGAGATGCCCATATCCGCAAGCTGCTTCAGGATGGCGGCGGCGCGGTCTCGGTCCTGCATCATCGCCGTCTCGGTCACTTCCAGCTCCAGCCGCGACGGCTTGATGCCGGTGCTTGTCATGGTGTCGCGCACGGTACCGACGAAGTCCTTGGTCATGAACTGCACGGGCGAGATGTTGACGGCGACGAAGCAGTCGTCGGGCAGATGCCGGGCGTCGCTGCAGGCTTTGCGCAGCACCCATTCGCCGATCGGGCCGATCATGCCGGTTTCCTCGGCGATCGGAATGAACTCCATCGGCGGGATCATGCCGCGTTCCGGATGCCGCCAGCGGATCAGCGCTTCGTAGCCGACAATGCGGCCGGTCGGGAGATCGAGCTGCGGCTGGTAGTGAAGATCGAAGTCACCGCGTTCGAAGGCTGTATTCAGTTCGGATTCGATCCACTGGCGATGGTCGGCGACCCTGCCCATTTCGGCATGGAAGACCGACCAGTTGCCAACGCCGCTAGCGCGTGCATTCTGCAGCGCCAGATTGGAGCGGCGCAGGATGAGGACGGGATCGACGCCGTCCTTTGGCATCGCCACGATGCCCACCGACAGGCTGACCGATTGCAGGTGCGTGCCGAGATCATAGGGCTCCATCATCTCGTCGATGAGCCTCTCTACGGTGCTTTCCAAGGACCCTGAAACCTGGTTGTCAGGGAGCAGAATCGCGAATTCACCGGCACCGATGCGTCCGATCAGCGCGCGCTGCGGCATGCAAGTCTTCAGTCGCTTGGTGAAGGCGCGGATCAGCTCGTCGCCCTGGCTGTAGCCGATGGCATCATTGATCTGCTTGAAACGGTCGATGTCGATATCGATGAGGAACATCGGCTCGCCGGTCCGGCTTGTCGAGCATGCCGCCTCGGCAATCTTGCCGACCATCGCCGGGCGCGCCAAAAGGCCCGTCAGCTTGTCGAAATGGGTTTCCGTGAAGACGAAATCCACCGATTCGTCGACGCCGGCGAAGAAGGACATCGCGGCGACCGACGCCGCCAGTGCGCAAAGAGCGGCCATCACCGCGACCATCATGTCCGTGGAGATGCCGGCGAAGCCATCGCCGAGACCGAGCTTCAGGCCCCAGAGTCCGAGGACGAAACTGCCGAGACCCGAACTCGCTATGGTGAGCAGTCGGAACATCGGTGTTCGCTTCGGGTTGCTGACGGTGGACATTGAAAGATCCCCAGAGTACGGGGCCTTTTACCGGATATGTCCTTAAAATGCGTTTCCGCGAATGCGTCCAATTTTATTGGAGCGAAAGTATTTCTTGAGCGGGTTAAAGCGCGTCGCGTCGAAATGGGTTCAGTCGGGGCATTTTAAGCTTTTGTTTTATAAATGTCGTTGTCCCAAAACCGCTGCGCACTTTTGGGCGACATGCATTAGTCTCGCCCGCCGTCGGTCTGCTTCAATTCGTCGAGCGTCGGCATGGAAACGATGTGATAGCCGGAATCGACATAGTGGATTTCGCCGGTAACGCCGGAAGACAGATCGGACAGCAGATAAAGCGCGGAGCCGCCGACCTCGTCGATGGTCACCGTGCGGCGCAGCGGCGAGTTGCGCTGCTGGTAGGAGAACATGTGGCGGGCGTCGGAAATGCCGGCGCCGGCGAGCGTACGCACCGGTCCAGCCGATATGCCGTTCACCCTGATGCCGCGCGGACCGTAGTCGTTGGCGAGGTAGCGCACACTGGCCTCCAGTCCGGCCTTGGCGACGCCCATGACATTGTAATTCGGCATGACGCGGACCGACCCCGCATAGGTCAGCGTGATCATCGATCCGCCGTCCTGCATCAAGGCGGCCGCGTGGCGGGCGATCTCGGTGAAGGAGTAGCAGGAGATCACCATGGTGCGGACGAAATTGTCCCGGCTGGTGTCGGCGTAGAGGCCTTTCAGCTCGTTCTTGTCGGAAAAGCCGATGGCGTGGACGACGAAATCCAGCCCGCCCCATTCCTTGCCCAGGGTCTCGAACGTGGCGGCGACCGAAGCGCTGTCCTCGACGTCGCACGGCACGACCAGCGAGGCGCCGAGCTTGTCGGCCAGCGGCTTGACCCGGCGTCCGAAGGCATCGCCCTGATAGGTGAAGGCGAGTTCCGCCCCGTGTTCGGATAATTTCCGGGCGATTCCCCAGGCGATCGAATGATCGTTGGCGACACCCATGACAAGCCCGCGCTTGCCCTTCATCAATCCGTCCATGGCCGGCAAATCCTTATGCGGAATAGCGCTGGAAAACGAGCGTGGCGTTGGTGCCACCGAAGCCGAACGAATTTGACAAGACAGTGTCGATCCTGGCGTCGTCGATGCGCTTTCGCACGATCGGCATGCCCTCGAATTCAGGGTCGAGGGTCTCGATATGGGCGCTTTCGCCGATGAAGCCGCCCTGCATCATGAGGATCGAGTAGATGGATTCCTGGACGCCGGCCGCACCCAGCGAATGGCCGGTCAGCGATTTCGTCGAGGTGATGTACGGCATCTCTGGGCCGAACACCTCGCGGATCGCGCCCATTTCCTTGGAATCGCCCACCGGCGTCGACGTGCCATGGGTGTTGATGTAGTCGACCGGCGTGGACACCGTGGCCAGCGCCTGGCGCATGCAGCGGACCGCGCCTTCGCCTGAAGGGGCAACCATGTCGTGGCCGTCGGAGGTCGCGCCGTAGCCGACGATCTCGGCGTAGATCTTGGCGCCGCGCGCCTTGGCATGCTCCAGCTCTTCCAGCACCAGCACGCCGGCGCCGCCGGCGATGACGAAGCCGTCGCGATTGGCGTCATACGCGCGCGAAGCGGTCGATGCCTTGTCGTTGAATTTCGACGACATGGCGCCCATCGCGTCGAAGAGGTCCGACATCGTCCAGTCGAGATCCTCGTGGCCGCCGGCAAAAACCATGTCCTGCTTGCCCCACTGGATCAATTCGTAGCCATTGCCGATGCAATGCGCCGAGGTCGAGCAGGCCGACGAGATCGAGTAGTTGACGCCGTGGATCTTGAACCATGTGGCAAGCGTTGCCGATGCGGTCGACGACATCGCCTTCGGCACCGCAAACGGACCGATGCGCTTGGGACTGCCGTTCTTCAGCGTGATTTCGGCCGCTTCGACGATGGTGCGGGTGGATGGTCCGCCCGATCCCATGACGATGCCGGTGCGCTCATTGGTGATGTCGCTCTCGCCGAGGCCCGCATCTGCGATCGCCTGATCCATGGCGACGTGGTTCCAGGCCGCACCCTGGCTCAGGAAGCGCATCGCACGGCGATCGATCATGGCCGATGGATCGAGCGTCGGCGCTCCCCAGACCTGGCAGCGGAAGCCGTGTTCGGCGAAGGAATCGGAGAAGCTGATGCCGGATCTGGCGTCATGCAGCGAGGCTTGCACCTCGTTGGCATTGTTGCCGATCGACGACACGATGCCGAGGCCTGTGACTACGACACGTCTCATTCGCAACTCCTTCCAGGGGGCGGGCCGGGACGCCGGTCAGCCGACCGCCGACTGCTTGGACAGACCGACTTTCAAATCCGTTGCCGCGTATATGGGTTCGCCATCTGCCTTCAGCCAGCCATCGGCGATGCCGAGCACCAGCCGACCTCGCATCACGCGCTTGAAGTCGATGCCATACTCGACCTTCTTCACCGAGGGCGTCACCATGCCCTTGAATTTCACCTCACCGGTCGACAGCGCCATCCCCTTGCCGGGTTCGCCGAGCCAGCCAAGATAGAAGCCCGTCAATTGCCACATGGCGTCGAGGCCGAGGCACCCCGGCATGATCGGATTGCCGATGAAATGGCAGGCAAAGAACCACAGATCCGGCTTGATGTCGAACTCCGCGCGGATGAAACCCTTCTCGAAGGCGCCGCCCGTCTCGCTGATCTCGGTGATACGGTCGAACATCAGCATGGGCGGATAGGGAAGCTGGGCATTGCCCGGTCCGAACAGTTCGCCGCGGGCGCAGGCCAGCAATTCGTCGTACTCGTAGCTGGATTTACCCGCCATCAATCTCGTCCCCATATCGTTTCGGGCTATCGGGTGCCCTTGTCGTTGGTTTCCTAACACAATCTGTTTCAGGCCGGAAACCGGCGTTTGCGCTTAACCTGCTCGTCTGCCTGGGTCAATGCGCGCTATTGATCGCATTCGGACGACAGAATATATGTCCTGAGAGGTCCGGTTTCGGCAGACGTTCATTTTTTTGCCATTCTGGGCGTGTCTTGGGGCGGAACTGTGGGGTTCGACGAGAAGATGGACCTGGACGGCCGGAAGGAAAATGTCGCTGTGGACAAGCGGGTCCGTGAAGCCGGCCTGAGGCCGACGCGTCAGCGCATTGCGCTGGCAGACCTGCTTTTCGCCAAGGGCGACCGCCATTTGTCGGCTGAGGAACTGCACGAGGAGGCGGTTGCCGCCGGCGTGCCGGTTTCGTTGGCCACCGTCTACAATGCCCTTCACCAGTTCACCCAGGCGGGACTGTTGCGCATCCTCGCTGTCGAGGGCGCAAAGACCTATTTCGACACCAACACGTCCGACCACCACCATTTCTACATCGAAGGCGAAAACCGCATATTCGACATCGACAGCGGTCCGGTGACGGTTGCCAACCTGCCGGAGCCGCCGGAAGGGATGGAGATCGCCAATGTCGACATCGTGGTGAGGCTGCGCCCCAAACGCCGCGAATGATCGGCCAGGCCAGAATCATCTGTCGGGGATGAAATCCGTCGATCTCACAATCCGGCTCGAATGGGCGTTTGTGGCTGCTGCTGCCGTCGTTTTCTACGGTTCGGCCAGCATGTCCTGGTGGCTGTTCGGATTGCTCATCCTGGCGCCGGACCTGTCGATGTTCGGCTATCTGGCGGGGCCTCGAGTCGGTGCTCTTGCCTACAATGCCTTGCACATCCTGATCGTGCCGGTGCCGCTGCTGATCGCCGGGTATATGTCCGGCAATGCGACCGCAATCGCGGTCGCGCTGATCTGGGTCGCCCACATCGCCATCGACCGTGCGCTGGGCTACGGCCTGAAGCTGTCGACCGGCTTTCAGGACACCCATCTCGGCCGTATCGGGCGCCAGAACCACGACCGCGAATCTTCAAAAGATCGCGCTCAAAGGGTCAAAAGATTAGTCCTTGACCCGTTCGCCGGGATAGGCGCCCCAGACGATCGACTGGGCAAGCCAGCCGGTGTGGCCGTCGAACGTCATTTCGCACCACTGACCGTCGCAGGATTTGATCGTGCCCATCACCCCCGGCTCGACCATCGCGACCACCCTTGCATCCTTGTCGGGGCTGTTGAGAAGGTTGATCTGCGCGCCCTTGCCGCGCTGCCATGGTGCGACGATTGCCGTGCGTCGGCCGGAGAGCAGCGACTGGTTGATCCAGCCTTCCGAACCATCGGCATCGCGCACGCGGCGCCATGTGTCGAATTCCTGGATGATCTCCATCGGCAGGCCGGCCTTCATATACATCCAGTCGACCGAGTAGTTGGCGCCGGGGCCGACGCGCGAGTTGACGCGGCCGGATTTCAGGCTGACGAATCGCGGCAGCGGCAGGCCGCTCGGCCCGAGCGTGACGACGCTCTGGGCAGGTGCTGCGGCACTCTGCGCGGCCGCAAGCGGAGAATAAAGCAAAGCGCCGAGAAATGCTGCACTGAGGGTCAGGCGAAGCGACGCGAAACCAGACACTTTCATTCCTTTCGGCGCTTGCCCATCGGCCTCGGCGCCCCTTTTTCTTTGTCTTCGGCGGCACCGCTTGTTACATGGGGTAATCGGCACCGCGACCGGCTTTCAGTTTCGCCGGTCTTGGTTAAAGAGGTCTCAACGAGATCGGGGTACGAGGAAACAATGGCAGGCAAAAAGAAGCCTCTCGTCGTCATCACGCGAAAGCTGCCCGACCCGGTCGAGACCCGCATGCGCGAACTGTTCGACGCAAGGCTGAATGTCGAGGATAGGCCGATGACGCAGCCGGAACTGGTTGCGGCGGTCAAGGAGGCCGACGTGCTGGTGCCGACGGTGACGGACCAGATCGATGCGGCGTTGATCGCCCAGGCCGGCGACAACCTCAAGCTGATCGCCAATTTCGGCAACGGCGTCGACAAGATCGATGTCACCGCCGCGGCCAAGAGGGGCATCACCGTCACCAACACGCCCAATGTCCTGACCGAGGACACCGCAGACATGACCATGGCGCTGATGCTGGCGGTGCCGCGGCGGCTGGCGGAAGGCGCCAATGTGCTCACCGGCGACAAGAAATGGGCCGGCTGGTCGCCGACCTGGATGCTTGGCCGGCGCATCTGGGGCAAGCGGCTGGGCATTGTCGGCATGGGGCGCATCGGCACCGCCGTCGCGAGGCGGGCCAAAGCGTTCGGTCTTTCCATTCACTACCACAACCGCCACCGCGTGCTGCCGGCCGTGGAAGACGAGCTGGAGGCGACCTATTGGGAGAGTCTAGACCAGATGCTGGCCCGCATGGACATCATTTCGGTCAACTGCCCGTCGACGCCGGCGACCTTTCATCTGCTTTCGGCGCGGCGGCTGGCGCTGCTGCAGCCTACCGCCTATGTCGTCAACACCGCGCGCGGCGACATCATCGACGAGGAAGCGCTGGTCAAGCTGATCCAGGACGGCAAGATTGCCGGCGCCGGTCTTGACGTCTACGAGCACGAGCCGGCTTTGAACGGCAAGCTGCTGAAGCTCGCCGCCAAGAACAAGGTCGTGCTTCTGCCGCATATGGGCTCGGCGACGCTCGAGGGCCGCATCGACATGGGTGAAAAGGTGATCATCAACATCCGCGCCTTCGTCGACGGCCATCGCCCGCCGGACCGCGTGCTGCCGCTCAGAACTTGACGCTAGAGCATGATCCCGAAAAGTGGAAACCGGTTTTCTCGGACAAACGGAAACCGTTTGTCCAGAGATCATGTTCAAACGAACAGATACAGATAGAGCCCATCCCGATTCAATCGGGATGACAGGTTCTATCGCGGCGCAACATTTTTCTGCCTTGAAACGAAAGGTCAAGCTTACGCAAGAGCCTTGCGCATGGTGATCGAGGTCGCCCTGTCGTAGCCTTCATGCGCCGTCCGCTCGGTCTCTTGAAAGCCGAGGCGAGCAAAGGCTGCATGGTTTCCGGTCAGTTCGACTCGCGTCTGAAGCTCAATGGCGGCCTTGCCGCGGCTGCGGGCAAGGCCTTCGACCGCCTGCATCAGCCGCCGGCCAATGCCTTGTCCCTGGCAGTCCGGAGCCACGGCGAGCTTGCCGACATAGAATTCCGCGACCCTTTCAAGGGCAAAGACACAGCCGACGATCCTGTCGCCCTCGAGCGCCACGAAGCCGGTCTCCCGCCGCGCCTTGTCCCGCAGGCTGTCGGCGGTCAGCAAGTGGGCCGAGGAGGGCGGGTCGATGACGCCGTCCATCGAGGCGAAGGCACGCATGATCAATGCGAGCACATCGTCCCAACGGTCGAAGCCGGCCACTATCTGTGTGATGGGGACGGCGTCGCTCCGCTCCACGGGGTCAGTTTCTCTTGTAGCGGATCGTGTCGAAGCGCGCCGCCAACGCATCATAGAGCAGCAGCCGGCCGACCAGCGGTTCGCCAATGCCGGTGACCAGTTTGATCGCCTCCATCGCCTGCAGCGTGCCGATGACGCCGGTCAGCGCGCCAAGCACACCGGCTTCGGCACAGGACGGCACCAGGCCCGGCGGTGGCGCTTCGGGAAACAGATCGCGATAGCCTGGGTTGGGCTTGCCGTCCTTGCTGTCTTCGAATGGCTTCAGCACCGTGACGGAGCCGTCGAAGCGTCCGACGGCGGCATGCACCAGCGGTTTCCCAGCGCTCGCGCAGGCATCCGCCACCGCATAGCGGGTTTCGAAATTGTCCGAGCCGTCGACGACGATGTCATAGGCGGCGACGAGGGCAGGTGCATTGTCCGGGTTCAGCCGGATTGCGTGCGTTTCAACCTTTGTGTTTGGATTGATGCGGGCGATTGCCGCCTTGGCGCTATCGGTTTTCAGCATACCCACAGTGTCGGTGCCGTGAATGACCTGACGCTGCAGGTTGGACAGCGAAACGGTGTCATCATCGACCACGCCGAGCGTGCCGACGCCGGCGGCGGCAAGATATTCAAGCACCGGCGCGCCCAGCCCGCCGGCGCCGATGACCAGCACCCGCGCCTGCTTCAGCCTCTGCTGGCCGGCACCGCCGATTTCGGGCAGCACGATGTGGCGGGCATAGCGTTCGATCTCGTCGGCGGTCAGGGCGGCAGCGGTCATTGCCAGACCATATAGGGACTGAAAAACCTTGTCAGGAGCTAATGCATGTCGCCCAAATGTGTGAAGCGGTTTTGGGCCAACGACCTGCATAAGATCTAGATCGTTGGCCCAATCACGCCGTGGTCGACGGTCAGGAACTGCGCACGCCCCTTGAGACTGGAAAACAGCGCTGCATCGGTTCCGGTCATGAACGCTTGGCAGTTCAGTTCTTCCAGGATGGAAAACAGCGCCGCGCGCCGCCCGCTATCGAGATGCGCGGCTATCTCGTCGAGCAACAGGATCGGCGTCATGCCCGACATTTCGCCGGTCAGCCGGGCATGCGACAGCACGATGCCGACCAGCAGCGCCTTTTGCTCGCCTGTCGAGCAAAGCTCGGCCGGCATCGCCTTGGGACGGTGCCGAACCACCAGGTCCGAACGGTGCGGTCCCTCGAGCGTGCGTCCGGCGGCACGATCGCGGTCACGGCCCTCGATAAGCGTCCGGCGGAAGCGCTCCTCGACATCGACCGCCGGCGCGGTGGCAATTTCGGCTTCCAGGTCGCCCGAAAGGCCGATATCGGCCTGCGGAAATGGTCCCGTGTCGGGCAGCCTGTCGATCATGGCGGCCAGAAGGCGCACCATCTCGGCTCGCGCCGCGGCGATCGCCACACCGGTTTCGGCCATCTGCGTCTCGATCGCGTCGAACCAACGGTCGTCCCGGGAGCCTTCGGTAAGCAGGCGATTACGGCCGCGCATCGCCTTCTCGTAGTCGATCGCACGTTGCCCGTGGCTGGGGTCGATCGCCAGCACCAACCGGTCGAGAAAGCGGCGGCGATCTGCGGCCGGCCCGGTGAACAACGCGTCCATCGCCGGCGTCAGCCAGACCACGCGCAGCCATTCCAGCATGTCCTCGGCCGAACGCGCCGAAGCGCCGTTGATGCGCACCCGCCTGCCGCCTTCGCCGGCAGTGTCGCCGCCGGCAATGCCCGTTCCGATCTCGACCTGGCCGTCAGGTCCGTCGAGCTGGGCATGCAGCGCAAAGCCGCCGTCGCCACCTTCGCGCGCGACATCAGCGTAGGGGGCGCGGCGCAAGCCACGCCCCGGTGTCAAAAAGGAGATCGCTTCGAGGAGATTGGTCTTGCCGGCACCGTTGTCGCCGGAAAAAACCACGGCACCTGGCGCCAGATCGATCGTCAGCGCCGCATAGTTGCGGAAATTAGTAAGCGTTAGCTTACTTATATGGTTCTGTATCGGCAACCGCTATCCGCCTATAGAGCGGTCCATCGTTTCACGGAAACGCAGAACCGCTCTATCTCTTTGTTTTAACGCAATTCCCAAGGGAAAGCGCTGTGCGCTTTCCCGGGAAACCCACTTCACACTTTTCCTGGAATAGCTCTGGAAGTTGCCGCAATCATCATTCTTGCCGCCGCTCCGCTACAAGACCGAATTGCTGACACCGCGCCGGCTACACCCGCATCGGCATCAGCACATAGAGTGCGGTCTCGTCGGCCATGTCGTGGATCAGCGTCGGCGAACCGGCATCGGCCAGCATGAACTTGGCCTCCGTGCCGGTCAGCTGCGCGGCAACGTCGAGCAGATATTTGGCGTTGAAGCCGATCTCGATCGGATCCGATGAATAATCCGCCGCCAGCTCCTCGGTGGCGCTGCCCGAATCCGGATTGTTGACCGCAAGCGTCACCTGACCCTCGCTGATCGACAGCTTCGAGGTCAAAACCACGCTGCCGATGGTGAAGCGGATCTTGGTGTCCGACAGTTCGGTGGTGACCGCGACATCCGGATCGTCGACCAGCTTCTGCAGCTCGCTCACCGTCTTGCGCGGAATGATGATGCCCGGCATGCCCTCGGAACCGGCCGGTGCGTCGATCTCGGCGCGCGCCAGACGGTGGCCGTCGGTCGCCACCGAGCGCAGCTTCAGCTTGCCGCCGACCTCATGCGTGTGCAGGTAGATGCCGTTCAGGTAGTAGCGCGTCTCCTCGGTGGAGATGGCGAACTGGGTCTTCTCGATCAGGCCTCTCAGGGCAACCGAGTCGAGACGGAAGATATGCGAGAAGGATCCGGCCGAAAGCTCCGGGAAGTCGGATTGCGGCAGGCACTGAAGGCGGAAGCTCGAGCGGCCTGACGTCACCGTCATGGCGTTGCCGTCCTCGTCCGTCTTCAGCATCACCTCGGCGCCATCGGCGAGCTTGCGCACGATGTCGTAGAGCAGATGTGCCGGAACTGTCGTCGCCCCGCCGCGCTCCACCTTGGCGGGCGTCGCCTCCGTCACCTCGAGGTCGAGGTCGGTCGCCTTCATCTCAAGGCTGGCGCCTTCGGCGCTGAGCAGCACGTTGGACAGGATCGGTATGGTGTTGCGCCGCTCGACCACACGGTGGACGTGGTTGAGCGACTTCAGGAGATTTGACCGTTCCAGGATAACACGCATGACGAAACAGGCTCGCTTGAATGAATGACGGGTCACCAGTGGGCGGCGCCCCGCGAAAGGTCTGAACAGGCTCAGAATCTGCGTAAACTGACAGGAAAAAACCAGCAAACGCAAGCCCGCGCCACCGGTTCGGGCAGGCTACGCGGGCTTTCTGGGGATAAAGGGCACGAAGTCCGCGAGCCGGTGTCATAAAACCGAAATCCGGGCCGCTTCCAGGCGGCGCCACGAGCCTATCCCAGGCCCCGGGCCGCACTGGCAAGCCATTGAATTCCGGCGTTGTTCCGGTTCGCCCCAGTCCGGTCAGGCCTGGTCGTTGATCAACCGCCTCAAGAGCTCGAGTTCCTGCGCCAGCGTGTTGTCGTTGCCGGATAGGTCCTCGATCTTGCGCACGGCATGCAGCACCGTGGTGTGATCGCGGCCGCCGAAACGCCGTCCGATCTCGGGCAGCGAGCGCGGTGTCATCACCTTCGACAGGTACATGGCGACCTGCCGCGGCTTGACGATGGTGCGCGTGCGTCGGTTGGACAGCAATTCGGTCTTCGACACATTGTAGTGGCGCGCGACGATGCGCTGGATGTCCTCGATACGGACCCGCTTCGGCTCGCCGGTACGATAGATGTGGCCGAGGATCTCGTCGATCCGGTCGATGGTGATCTGCGGCTCGAAGGATTGACGGAACAGCAGCTGGTTGAAGGCGCCTTCCAGTTCGCGTCCGCTGCCGGTCACGGTGCGTGCGACGTGATTGAGGATCTCTTCCGAAATGTTCAGCGACGCGTCATCGACCCTGGCGGTGGCAAGGCGCAATTTGAGCATGCCAAGGCGCATGGCGAAATCAGGCGCCGACATTTCGAGCGCGACACCACCATTGAGGCGCGAACGGACCCGCGGTTCGAGCGATTCCAGTTCCGACGGCGGCCGGTCGGCGGCGACGACAACCTGCTTGGCGCTGTCGAGCAACATGTTGATCAGGTGGCAGAATTCATGCTGGATCGACTTGCCCTGCAGGAACTGCATGTCGTCGATGATGAGCAGGTCGATGTCGCGCAGCTGTTCCTTGAGCGTCAGCGCGTTGTTGTCACGGATCGCGGTGGCAAAGCGCCACATGAAATACTCGGCCGTGAGATAGACGACGCGCGACTTGGGGTTCTGCTTCAGCGATTCCGCGGCGATGGCCTGCAACAAATGTGTCTTGCCGAGCCCGACGGTTGCATGAAGGAAAAGCGGGTTGAAGCGCACCGCGCTCGATTGCGATTCCGCCACTGCCTTGGCTGCGGCGAAGGCCACCCGGTTCGACGGTCCCTCGATGAAGGAGCCGAACGTGTAGCGCGGATCAAGCGGTGACCCCAGCACATTGTGGCGGAATTCGCTCTCGACCGGTGTGCCCGGACGCGGAGCCGGTGCACGCTCTGTCCGGCCGGGGCTGACGGTGCCGGCGGCAAGCACCGTCTGCGTCTGCCGAGTCATCTTGCGTGCCGGCACCACCTCCGGCTCGGCCTGGCTGCGTCCCTGGCGGGTTGCCGTGCGCACGACGATGTCGATCTTGAGGAGATCGGGATCCTCCTGCTTCCACAACTCGGAGATGAGGTCGAGATAGTGGCCGTTGATCCATGAGCGCAGGAAGGCGGTGGGCACCGAGATGCGGACAATGCCCTTGGAAGCCTCCGCGACCTTCATGCGGCCAAACCAGCTCGAATAGACTTCGGTTCCCAGGCGCGCCTTCAACTGGGTCCTGACCCGGTCGAATTTCTGTTCCGCGTCGCTGGAGACCGCCATGTCGTTTGCTCCGATCAAAGTTCCAGGAAATGGGAGGTCGCCCGTAAGTTCCCTTTCGATGCCGCTCTGCATGATCTTTTCCTTGTCCTTCCGTACCTGTTTTTCCACCGGGGATGCGCCTCCTGCATCCGGTTCCGGCGACTGCGTCTTTGCTACGACGTCCGCTGCCGCCGCCGGCAGATGAACGTCGCCCATTATCGAGGGGAACCGGTGCCGGCCCATGGAAGCCAGTCCGCGTTGGGTATGTCAGGGCAATACAACACCGTCCGGCGAAAAGAGCGCCGGCGCGCCATCTACCTGCCATGTCTAGTTACGCCAGTCCCCTACCGTGTCGAAAAAAGACAAACCAAATCGGTCCGCGGACTTGATCCGCGTTGCAAATCCCGCCAATTTAAGCTGGCCGATTCAGGCTGGGTGTAAGGTCCAGAGCCCGTCCCTTTCGATAGATCGACATTACCGAAATCGCTGTGGATAGGGCAAGGCCACGTCTAACGGATTTTTAAGGAATCTGGTTACTGGAGGCGGGTTCGAGTGGCGTGCCGCAACGGCACATTTTAACAAAGCCATTGTGATTCAAACCCTTTTCCGGCGAATATGAAAAACCGGGCGCTTAGAGAAATATTCTGAAATATTTCGCTTGACAGCTACTTGTCCCCCATCGGGTTGGCCCGGTGTGGACAAGCTGTGGATCACCATCTGTAAGTGTCTGAAAAATATAGGCTATTTCTGATAGCTAAGAATCTTTAAGCCGGCCCTTTTCAAGCATGCCGGCCAACAGCAGGCATGCATATGCCGGCAAAGTATTCCCAATCGTGAAATCCGCACAAGACGCCGTTTCCGGACATTCTTTTTAAGTGCTTGCCGGCAAACGAAAAAACCCGGCACAAACGGCCGGGTTCGAAAGAACGTCAGTCTAGGGAAGTTATATTAGGCCGAGAGAACTTTGACCCGCTGGGCCAGTCGCGACACCTTGCGGGACGCTGTGTTCTTGTGGATCACGCCCTTGGTTGCGGCGCGCATCAATTCCGGCTCCGCGATCTTGAAGGCAGCCTGTGCGGCAGCCTTGTCACCGGAGGCAAGTGCCTCTTCGACCTGGCGGATATAGGTGCGGACGCGCGAGCGGCGGTTCTTGTTGATCGCTGCGCGGCGGACGATCTTGCGCGTTGCCTTTTTGGCCGAGGATGTATTGGCCATGATGCCTCTCTTCTGATCTGGTCGGCCGCATGCGGGATGCCGCAGGGCGCAAAAAACAAACGGGCAGCCACGGGGCCGCCTCGGTTGGTGGGGCTTATAGTTCAGCTTTTCCGGCGCGTCAACGCTGCCTGGCCTTCTTTTTGGCGGCCAACAGCCATCTTCTTCGCAGCTAAAGGATTGGCGTCAGCGGTTGGTGAAATTCGGCTTCCGCTTCTCGGCAAAGGCCGCCATGCCTTCCTTCTGATCGTCCAGTGCAAACAGCGAGTGAAACAGCCGGCGCTCGAACCGCAATCCCTCGGCAAGCGTCGTCTCGAAGGCGCGGTTGACTGCCTCCTTTGCCATCATCACCGATGGCAGCGAGAAAGCGGCGATCTTGGCTGCCGCCTTCAGAGCCTCCTCGACTAGGTCACTGGCAGGCACGACCCGCGACACCAGGCCCGAACGCTCGGCTTCGGCGGCATCCATCATCCGCCCGGTCAGGCACATGTCCATCGCCTTCGACTTGCCGACGAAGCGGGTCAGCCGTTGCGACCCGCCCATGCCTGGAATGACACCAAGAGTGATCTCGGGCTGGCCGAATTTGGCCGTGTCGGCGGCTATGATGAAATCGCACATCATCGCTAGCTCGCAGCCGCCGCCGAGTGCATAGCCCGCCACCGCCGCGATAATTGGCTTTCGCGCCCGCGTAAGCTCCTCCCAGCCGACGAAGAAGTCTTGGGCGTAGGCGTCCGCATAGGAGATGGACTGCATCTCCTTGATGTCGGCGCCGGCGGCGAAAGCCTTTTCGGAACCGGTGATGACCATGGCGCCGATGCCGGCATCGGCGCCAAAAGCGTTCACGGCTGCGATCAGTTCGGTCAGTATCTGGGAGTTCAGCGCGTTGAGCGCCTGCGGCCTGTTCAGCGTGATCAGTCCGACCTTGCCGTGCGTCTCGGTGATGATCGTCTCATAGGCCATGGCTGCTTCTCCTCGCTCGCGCTCGTCTAACTCACCGTTGACATGTCCGGCAATAGAAGGTCGATCGGCCGCTCTGCACGATCCGTTCGATGTGGCCGCTGCAGCCGGGCTTCGAGCAGGCTTCGCCTTCGCGGTCGTAGACGGCGAAGGAGTGCTGGAAATAGCCCAGTGACCCATCGGTCTGCATATAATCCCGCAGTGAGGACCCGCCGGCGGCAATCGCATCTGATATCACCGAGCGGATGGCTTGGGCCAGGTGTTCGCTTTGGGCCTGGGCTTTCTTTCCGGGTTTGGCGATCGTGCCCGCCTCACGCAGCGGCGACAGGCTGGCGCGCCATAGCGCCTCCGACACATAGATGTTGCCAAGCCCGGCGATCAGCCTCTGGTCGAGAAGCGCTGCCTTCAGCGGTGATCGCCGCCCTTTCATCAATGAGGCAAGCAGTGCGCCGTCCAATGTATTGCCCGTTGGCTCAACGCCGAGTCCGGCGAGCATCGGATGGACGTCCGGCCCTTCGGCAAACAACATGAAGCCGAAGCGGCGCGGATCATTGAAGATCACGCGTGATCGGGCGCCTGCCGGAGATACGACATGGAAGACGACATGATCATGATTGGAGCTCTTCGAGCGGTCGTGGTGGAAGATGCCGGGCATGTCGTTGCTGTCCGCCGTCTCGATTCGGAATGAGCCCGACATGCCGAGATGGCAGATCAGCACGGGACCGCCTTTCAGGTCCATCGTCAGATACTTGGCCCGGCGGCCGAGTGCCGTGACCGTCTTGCCGGTCAGCCGCTGTGAGAATTTCTCGGGAAATGGAAAGCGCAGATCCGGGCGGCGTGCCTCGACACGGGTGATGGTTGCGCCTTCCAGGACCGGCTGCAGCCCGCGCCGGACGGTTTCGACCTCCGGCAATTCAGGCATGACCGCCAATCGCCGTATAGAAAGAAGTCCCGTAAAGGCCGTGCGCCAGCCCAAGATGCTCGGCCACGGTTTCGCCGATATCGGCGAAGGTTGTTCTCAGCCCGATGTCGCCGCCCTTGAAACCCGGACCTGTGCCGATCACCGGAATGCGCTCGCGCGTATGATCGGTCCCTTGCCAGGTCGGATCGTTGCCGTGATCGGCCGTCAGGATGAGAAGATCGCCCTGCCGCAGCCTTGCAAATGCCTCCGGCAGCCGCCGGTCGAAGGCCTCAAGCGCGGCAGCATAACCTGCAACATCGCGGCGATGACCGAATTCGGTGTCGAAGTCGACGAAATTGGCGAAGACGAGATCGCCGTCGCCGGCATCGTCCATCGCGCCCAGCGCCTCGTCGAACATGGCCATGTTGCCCGCCCCCTTGCGCACTTGCGAAATTCCGCGATGGGCGAAGATGTCGCCGATCTTGCCGATGGCGATGACACGGCTGCCACGCGCTGTCAGCCGATCGAGCAGGGTTGGCTCCGGCGGAGGCACGGCGTAGTCATGACGGTTGTATGTGCGCTCGAAAGTGGCGGTGGTTTCGCCGACGAAAGGCCGCGCGATCACCCGTCCGATCCTCAGCGGGTCAACCAGCCTGCGCACCACCTTGCAGAATTCATAAAGTCGCTCGAGGCCGAAATGGACTTCATGCGCGGCGATCTGCAGGACCGAGTCGACAGACGTGTAGCAGATCGGCTTGCCGGTGCGGATGTGCTCCTCGCCGAAGCGCTCGATGATCTCGGTGCCCGGCGCATGACAATTGCCGAGAATGCCCGGCACCTTGCCCTCGCGGATGATCGCCGCGGTCAGTTCCGCCGGAAAGGCGGGAACCGTATCCGGGAAATAGCCCCAGTCGAAGCGCACCGGCAGGCCGGCGATTTCCCAATGGCCCGATGGGGTGTCCTTGCCGCTTGAAACCTCCTGCGCGGCGCCGTGGAAGGCAGCCGCGAGCAGATCCGTCCCACTGCTGGAAAAGCCCAGTCCCGTCGCGGTTTCGGCAGCCTTGCCAAGCCCGAGCGAGGCCATGTGGGGGACAAACAGCGGTCCACTGCGAAGCCCTTCGCGATCCGAGCGTCCTTCGGCACAAGCTTCTGCTATGTGCGCGAATGTGTTGGCGCCGTCGTCACCGTAGCGGTCGGCGTCGGCCGCGCCGCCGATGCCGAAGGAGTCCAGAACGAAGAGGAAAGCGCGCGCCATCGAGTTGTTGCCAGTTTGAACGACCAGACATAGGGTTCCGCGACTTCATTGGCAATTCGGAAACCAAACGGCAACGGCTTGGCGCGATAGTCCAGTGATGTCGCCCAAGGTGCACGGCGGTTTTGGGCAACGACATGCACAAACAACGACATGCACAAACAAGGAATGCATGTCGCAACGATGCGACAGGCATGGGTCTAGGAAAACAGACGGCGGTTTTGTCATGAGCATTGCGCTGAAGGCGTCTGCTGCCCTCATGTTGATGCAGGGTGCGCTCTGGTCCGGTCCGGCACATGCCGATTGGCGCGATGATATCGGCACGTTTCGCATCGGCATCGTTGCAGAGCCAGGCGCCGGCAACACCGTTCCGGGGCTGGCTGTGTTGACCGACGCCTATACAAAGGCCTTGGGCATGAAGGTCGAGTTTGTCGTTGCCCGTGATTATGCCGCGCTGATCGAGGCGCAGGCCAATGCCCGCATCGAATACGCGATCTATTCGGCAACCGCCTATGCGACGGCCTCGCAGCGCTGCTTATGTATCGAGCCGCTTGTGGCTCCGGTCGATTCCGACGGCGCGATCGGCATCCGCTCTGTTCTGCTGACGCGGGACGGCAAGCTGCCCGATCTGGCGGCGATGCAGAGCCATCGCATCGCCATGGCGCCTTCGGGCAGCGTTGGCGGTTCTCTCTTGCCATTGGCGGCGTTGGCGGCGGAAGGCCGCAAGGTTGCGGAAGATGCGCCGTTTCTTGTCCATGCCGACTCGGCTGCGGCGGCCGAAACGATGCTGGTCGATGGCAAGGCCGATGGCCTGTTCGGTTGGGTGACGGCCGCCGCCGACGGCCAGCCGGAAACATCGGGCACGCAGGCAAGGCTCGAAGCGGCAGGGCTCTCAGTGACGGCGCTTCGGGTGGTATGGACGTCTGGCTTGCTCAGATATGGCCCCCATGCCGTCCGCAGCGATCTCGACCCTGAAGCCAAGCGCCGGCTCACCGTGTTCCTCACCAACCTCAAGTCGATGACGCCTGATATCTACGACCTCCTGGAATCAAAGCATTCGGGAGGCTTCGCTACCGTCGCGCCAAAGGATTACGAGATGGCCGCTTCTATCGTGCGCTTCGTCTCGGACAGTGCCCCACAGCAATAGTGCTCCGCAGCAGTAGCGCAATTCCAGGAAACAGAAGAAGTGCGTGATTATTCTCAGTCTGCAGTTGCGTGGCAACAGAGAGCTGAAGCGGTCCTGCGAATCGCCCGGCTGTCTCTGTTCAACAGTCGCCGCAAGGGATAGTCACGCTTCTGCGGGGGCGCAGATAGTAGGTTTCGCCCATCGTTATATTGCTGAAAGCCGAGGTCAATCCAAGTTTCTGCTGGTTGCTGGCCGTCCAGGCGATGACCGGCGTGTAGCCGAGATTGCTTTCGACGCGGATGAGGAAGGTGCTGGCGACCTTGAGCGTTGCTGGAACCGTGGTTTCCGTGGTCGCCGCGGCGCCGGCGCTGGCGACGCCGGCGACCAACTTGCGTGACCATACCACCAGTGCCTTCGTCGCATCGGCCGAGACCTGTATTGCCGTGATGGTGATGGTCGGGGTCGAGCGGTTGTAGGGCTGAAGGGTCACGCTGCCGATCTGCATGATGGCGTCGACATCCGCCTTGACGACGCTTGTCTGCTGGGTGACGAGATCGGCCACCATGCTGCCGATACGACTGACCTTCTTGCTGGTCTCGATGGCCTGTGACGCCTCCATTGTCAGGAAATACATGATCAGCAAAATTGGCATGATCAAAGCGAATTCGACCGCCGCGATGCCGCGGCGATCGGACCAGAATCGATTTGCTTTCCGCCAAACTCCTGCAGTCCTAAGATGTGCCCCCGCACGCATCATACCCATTGCCCTTTTTCTTTTACTGCCTGTGCATCCGCCTCGAACTCAGTTGTCGAACGGCTCGTTCTGCCAGGTCACCGATGCGAAATGCAGAGTCTTGTTGCCGCCCATCGACTGCGCCAACAGGTCTGTCATAATAGGCCACTTGTAGAAGACGCGAAGCATGTTCCTCGACTCCGCCGCCCCCGCCGTTACTGCAAACGATTGGGTTGCGGCGCCTTTCGTCAGTACGACATCACCGTTCTGGATCATGAAGCCCGCCGTGGCCGCGTCGGCGAATGTTGTATATTGGCGGAGATCCACCAGCAGCTGATTGGGACAATCCTGGGAAACGATGATCTCAAGTTTTGTGCAGATCATGTCCCGCAAATTGGTCCCGGCGACGTCGGTCGATCTCAACTGGCCGGTGCGCAGCTTGCGCGCGACATCGTCGGTTATGTTGGCCATCACTTCCTGGCCGGCAAACGCGATGCAGCTTTCCAGAATGGCAAAGACAAGCAGGGCGAACGGAACTGAAAGGATTGCGAATTCGATTGCCGTGGCGCCGCGCCGGTCACGTAGGAAACGGGCGAAAAACCTTGGGCGTTTCGCTTTGTGGTCGCCTGTGCAGCCGAATTCCTTGCTCATGTCTGATCCTGCCGATCTCTATGCGGTCTCGGAAGGAGCATTAGCGCAAACCGATTTAGGTCCGGTTTGGATGATCGTTAAAGTCAGCGCCAGCTTCTTAACCAGCCGATAACCTGAACGGCATTCGACTACGCCATCCTACCGGCTGACGCTCATCTCCGTTTCGGAGGCCTTCTCCGCATCGCTCTTGTAGGAGCTTTCGCAATAGGGCGTGCAGGACATCGTCTGTATTTCGGCACGCCGATAGATACGCACGGATGAGGCGGCCTGCCGCACGACGGTAACCTGCTCGTCGACGATCGGGCTGCCATCCGTGTCGAGCACGACCAGATTGGTGACGCCGAAGCCTTTGCCGGTCAGCACGATCGTCGAAGCGTCCTGCACGGAAGCGTCGGCGATTGCCGGGTTGCCAACCACGATCGTGTCGGCAGGGCGCGACAGTTTGACGATCTTGGCCTGGTTCATCGTGACCTCGATGCCAGCGCCGGCCATTGCGGGCGCGATGAAGGTCGTGGCGGCAAGAAGCGCGGCAATCAGGATTGACGATCTCGGCTGGGCCATTGAGGCGCTCCACGCAAGCGGACTGATCAACGGAACATGAACGAGATTGGTGAACCAACGGTTAAGCGCGCGTCGTTACCGATGGTGCAATGGCGACAAGGCTACTGTGAGGTGCGGTCCGGCTCGGGGTCGCAAGCGCCACCAAACCCGTAAACGGAAGGTCGGTTGGCATTTAGCCTGGAGTTAACCACGCAATATGTTCGAACCGGGAAAGGAATCGGTAAGGCTGTTTATTAAGCCGATCGAAAGAGCTTCTCCCTAGATTGGCAGCATCCGATCAACCATCACAGAAGTTGACGGAAGTGCTGTAACACGTGGAGTAGGAGCTCTCAAATGTCTAATCTCATCGCACGTTTTGTGAAGGACGAATCCGGCGCGACCGCTATCGAATATGGTCTGATCGCCGCTCTCATCGCGCTCGCCATCATCACCGGCGCCGGCGCGCTCGGCAATGCACTCAACGCTAAGTTCACCACTATCGGAACCACCTTGAACAGCGCGCCGAGCGGCAGCTGATCGGCCTTATCGCCGAGCACTTGGATTGCGTTCTGGAAAGGGCCGCCACGTGGCGGCCCTTTTCCTTGCCGCTGCCAGTTCAGTATCAGTCATCTTTTCGTTCCGGGCCTCATCAATCGTTAATCGAACATGCCTAGATTGAGCCCCGTGAAATCGGACAATAGGCATAGCGCCGATGCTTGAAGCCCTGATCTTCGTCGTTTTTCCGTTCTGCATGTTGTTTGCCGCGATCTCCGACATGCTGTCGATGACGATCGCCAATCGCGTGCCGGTGCTGCTCGTCGTTGTCTTCGCGCTGGTTGCGCCGCTGACGGGTATGGAATGGGCGGCCTATGGCGGACATTTCGCCGCCGGCGCCCTGGTCCTTGTCGTGACGTTCGGCCTGTTTGCAATGGGCGGCATGGGCGGCGGCGACGCCAAGCTTCTGGCTGCCACCGCGATGTGGATGGGTCTCAACGTGAATCTCGTCGAGTATCTTGTCGCCTCGACAATCATCGGTGGCCTGCTGACACTCGCGATCATCCTCTACCGGAAGTCACCGCTTGCGGCCGTTACCGGCCAAAACCCGTTTCTGCGCCATTTCGCCGACGAGGCAAAAGGTGTTCCTTACGGAGTAGCCCTTGGCCTTGGCGGGTTGCTGACCTATCCGGATTCGCCTTTGATGGTGTGGGCGCTGGCCAGGCTGTCGGCCTGAACACGATCTATTTTTTTATTGATCAGCGTTGCCGCAACAGGCTTTCAACAAGGCCGGCCCGGTCATTTCTGCCGGTCAGGCCACGTTCCGTCCAATTTATGTAAACCTTAAATTAATCACGATCGTAAGCATTACATTAACCTTGTTTTGACGATTGCCGCTGCAAAGTCCGGCTTGGCTACGTGGTTTGCCAGGGCAAGGGTTCGGACAGATGCCAGCATCGCGATTGATAATTCTGAGCGTGGCGGTGGCCGCGGCGGGCGGCGCTGGGTATGTCGCGAAAAATATGGTGGCACCGCAGCCCCAGGTCGTCGTCGATTCCGGCCCCCAGGCCCCGGCGGTATCTCTGCAGGATGTGCTTGTGCTTTCGGGCGACGTTCCGATGGGCAGCCCGATCGAGAACAACATCGCCTGGCAATCCTGGCCCGCCGACGGCGTCAACGCGAATTTCATCACCCGCACCGCTGAGCCTGAGGCACTGGACAAGCTGAAGGGCTCCGTTGCCCGTGTGGCTATGTATGCCGGAGAGCCTCTGCGGCGTTCCAAGTTGATCGGCGAGGGGCAGAGCTTCATGTCGTCGATCCTGCCTTCCGGCATGCGGGCTGTGGCCACGGCCATCTCGGCCGACACGTCGGCCGGTGGCTTCATTCTTCCGAACGATTTCGTCGATGTCATCATGACCCGCAGGGCCGATGCCGCCAGCGGTGCCGCCGGCTTCAACACCGAGACCATCCTCAAGAACATTCGCGTCCTGGCCATCGACCAGACCATTCAGGAGGACGAGGAAGGCAAGAAGACCAGGGTGGGCCAGACCGCCACGCTGGAACTGACGCCCAAGCAGGCAGAGATCATCACCGTCGCCCAACAGATGGCGGATCGCCTGACCTTGGCGCTGCGGGCGGTCGCAGACACGCAGGAAAAGAATCTGGGTGAGGCCGACTATCTCGTTTCCGGCAATGGCCGCAGGGGAACGGTGAGGCTGATCAAGTCGGGCGAAGTTTCCGAAGTAGGGGCAAGGAAATGAGGCTAAATGGTAAACTGCCGGCAATTGTAGCCGCGGCATTCGGCCTGCTGCTCGTCGGAACGAATTTGCAAGGCGTTGTCGAGGCAAAGAACGCGCAGGTCACGGCATCGACGGCCACCCAGCGCGTCAAGCTCGGCCTCAACAAGTCGGTGGTCATCGACCTGCCGAGCGATGCCTACGATATTCTCGTCGCCAACCCGGCGGTGGCCGATGCGGTCACCCGCACCGCAAGGCGCATCTACCTGTTCGGCAAGGCGGTCGGCGAGACGAACATTTTTGTCTTCGGCCCGAATGGCGAGCAGATCGTCAGTCTGGACCTGGCCGTCGAACGCGACGTTGCCGGCCTTGAGGATTATATCAGGCGCTTCCTCCCCACGTCGGCTGTCAAGGTAGAACTGCTGAATGACAACGTCGTCCTGACAGGGACGGTCGACACGCCGCTGGACGCGAAACGCGCGGTCGACCTGGCGACGATCTTCGTTTCGGGTGGTGAAGCGACGACGGGACAATATTCGCAGACCGCGGCCGGCGGTTCGTCCCAGAGCGGTGTCGACATCAACAACCCGGACCAGGAGCGCCGCACCAGCAAGATCGTCAACCTGCTTCAGATCATCGGCGACGATCAGGTCACGCTGAAGGTGACGGTCGCCGAAGTCAGCCGCTCGGTGATGAAGCAGCTCGGCGTCAACATGGTCGGCAGCGGCGGCAGCAACGGCATCAGCTACGGTGCGATCAGCGACAATTTCACCGGCCTCGGCAAGCAGCTGTCGAATTCGGGCTTCACGATCGGCGCCTCGGGCCTGCAGTCCTATATCAACGCCATGGAGCAGTCCGGGGTCATGAAGACCTTGGCGGAGCCGACCTTGACCGCCGTATCCGGCGAAAAGGCGACCTTCAAGGTCGGCGGCGAATACAACATGGTGAGCGGCGTCTCCCAGAACGTATCCACGGACAACCAGACTGGCCTGAAAACCTACACCGTCGACAAGATCGAGTACGGCATCGGCCTGGAATTCCAGCCGGTGGTGTTGTCTCCCGGCCGCATAAGCCTGAAAGTCCGAACCTCGGTTTCCGAGCCAACAACCGAGGGATCCGTGTCGTTGTCCGAAGGCGTGACGAGTGCCGGCATGAATGCCCTTTCGCTGCGCAAGCGTCTTGCCGACACAACGGTGGAACTGCCTTCAGGCGGATCCATGATGATCGCCGGTCTGGTTCGCGACGACGTCAGGCAAGCCGTCAACGGCTTGCCTGGACTGACAAAAATCCCTGTGCTCGGCGCGCTCTTCCGCAGCAGGGACTTCGTGCGCAACGAGACCGAACTCGTCATCATCATCACGCCCTATCTGGTGAAGCCCGTGGCACGCAACGACCTCGCCAAGCCGGACGACAATTTCAACGCCGCCAGCGATGGTGCCGCGATGTTCCTTGGCCGCGTCAATCGCGTCTACGGTACCATGCAGACCGACAAGCCCAACGGCCGTTACCACGGCGTTGTCGGCTTCATCTACAAGTAAGCGGGGAAGTGGATATGTCTCAGTCAGTATTGCAGGCAAGCACCATCGCCACGACGATGCGCCTTGGACGTTCGCAGGTCTGCCGGCGAGCCGTTCCGGCCCTGGTGGTCGTGGTTGCGGCGTTGCTCGCTGGCTGCGCGCAGCGCGACAGTATCACGGTCGGCGCCATTCCGGATGACTATCGCACCAACCATCCGATTGTGATCGCAGAGAAGAATCAGAAGATCGATCTGCCGGTTGGCGCTGGTGACCGCGGCATGACCGGCTCCCAGCGCGATACGCTTCTTGGCTTCCTCGACGGATATGACAAGAGTGCCGCCCCGACGCTGACGATCCAGATCCCGAGCGGATCGGCCAACGAGGTCGCCGCGACGGCGGCCGGCCGTGATTTCGCCAGGCTCGCAGTCGCCAGCGGCATCAAGCGCAACCGCATCGTCGTGGTCTCCTATCAGGCCGGTTCGAGCGAGACATCCGCCCCGGTTCGCGTCTCCTATATCTCGGTGAGAGCTCAGACCGACAAATGCGGACGCTGGCCCGACGACCTCGTCAACACGTCGGAAAACAAGCACTATGCCGACTTCGGCTGCTCCTATCAGAACAATCTTGCTGCCCAGATGGCTAACCCGGCCGATCTGCTCGGCCCCCGCAAGCCCTCTACCATCGATGCTGAAAATCGCGGCGCGGTGATCGACACCTATCGTGCAAGAGGCATTTCGGAAGAGTTCCTCGGCAATTCGGAAGTGACGTACTGAGCCGGCCAGTCTCGGATAGAACAGGCTACGGGAAAGAGTATGACGATGACCAACCTTGCCTACGACGCCCCGGTGGATGGCAGCGATACCTCGCAGCAGGACATCGCCGCGATGCAGGCATTGCGGCCGATTCCGCGCATTTCGATCCAGGCATTCTGCGAGACCGAAGGCGTTGCCAATCCGGTCGAGCGGGCCGGCGAGGACCGCCGCATGGCGAAGGCGCATCTCAAGGTCCATATGGGCGGCGTCCCCACCGCCATCGAATTCTACCAATCGGCGCCAACGCCTAACCTGATCCTGCTGGAATCGCGCAGCGAGCCCAAGCAATTGCTGGAGCAACTCGCCCAGCTCTCGGAATATTGTGATCCGACTTCGAAGGTGGTGGTGATCGGTCATTACAATGATGTCGGCCTCTACCGCGAACTCATCCGCAACGGCATTTCCGAATATGTGATCGCACCGGTATCGATGGCTGACATCGTCAGCGTGGTGTCTTCGATTTTCATCGATCCGGAAGCCGAGCCGCTAGGCCGCTCGATCGCCTTTGTCGGCGCCAAGGGTGGCGTCGGCTCCTCGACGATTGCCCACAATGTGGCTTGGGCGATGTCCTCCCTGTTCAAATCCGAGGTGGTCGTCGCCGATCTCGATCTCGCTTTCGGCACGGCCAACATCAATTTCGACCAGGATCCGGCGCAAGGCATCGCCGAGGCGGTGTTTTCGCCGGAGCGCATCGACGAAGTCTATCTTGACCGGCTGCTGACCCAGTGCGCCGAGCATCTGTCGTTGCTGGCAGCACCTTCGACGCTCGAACGGGTCTATGACTTCGATCCGGAGGCCTTCGCTCAGCTCATCGACACTGCCCAGCGCAGCGTGCCGCTTTTGGTGCTCGATGTTCCTCATGTCTGGACGGGCTGGACCAAGAACACCCTGATCAAGGCTGACGAGATCGTCATCACTGCGACACCGGAACTGGCCAATCTGCGCAACACCAAGAACCTCGTCGACATGTTCAAACGGCTTCGTCCCAACGACCCGCCGCCGAAGCTGATCATCAACCAGGCCGGCATCCCGAAGCGTCCGGAGATTTCGCCGTCCGATTTCGCCGAGCCGCTCGGCCTGTCGCCAATGTCGGTCATTGGTTTCGATCCTTTGCTGTTCGGCAATGCCGCCAACAACGGACGCATGCTTGGCGAGATGGATGCCAAGAACCCGGTTGTCGCAATGATCAACGAAATGGCGCATGTGCTGACCGGGCGCAGTGAAATCAAGGCCAAGAAGAAGGCCGGGCTTGGCAACCTGCTCGGCAAGTTCTCGCGCAACAAGAAGTGACGCTTCAGCAGTGGAATCGGTAGTCGATCATGTTTGGTAAAAGAGGCAGCGACGACGGCAACCGGTTCACGCCGGAATTTCGCCAGCCAGCAGCGGCGCCTGTTGCGCCCCCGGCGGCAAGTTCTGCGGAGACGGCAGTTCTGGCCCGGCCTGCGGCTGCGCCAAGCGCACCTGTCGTGCCGCCGGCGCGTCGTGCGGTCGAGGCACCGCCATTGGCGCCTGAGCCGAAGCGGGCACAGCGCGAAAAGAGCGAAACCTACTACGACACCAAGAGCCAGGTTTTCTCTGCGCTCATCGACACGATCGATCTGTCGCAGCTCGCCAAGCTTGATCCGGAAAGCGCGCGCGAGGAAATCCGCGACATCGTCAACGACATCATCGCGATCAAGAATTTCGCGATGACGATCGCCGAGCAGGAAGAACTGCTCGAGGACATCTGCAACGATGTGCTTGGCTATGGGCCGCTCGAGCCGCTGCTCGCGCGCGACGACATCGCCGACATCATGGTCAACGGCTCCAAGAACGTCTACATCGAAGTCAACGGCAAGGTCGAGCAGACCGGCATCCGCTTCCGTGACAACCAGCAGCTCCTCAACATCTGCCAGCGCATCGTCAGCCAGGTTGGCCGCCGTGTCGACGAATCCAGTCCGATCTGCGACGCGCGTCTTCCCGACGGCTCCCGCGTCAACGTCATCGCGCCGCCGCTCTCCATCGACGGCGCCACGCTCACCATCCGCAAATTCAAGAAGGACAAGCTGACGCTCGATCAGTTGGTCAAGTTCGGCGCCATTTCACCCCAGGGCGCTGAAGTTCTCAAGATCATCAGCCGTGTTCGCTGCAACATCGTCATCTCGGGCGGTACCGGCTCGGGCAAGACGACGCTGCTCAACTGCCTGACCAACTATATCGACCGCGACGAGCGCGTCATCACCTGCGAGGACTCGGCCGAGCTGCAATTGCAGCAACCGCACGTGGTGCGCCTTGAAACCCGCCCGCCCAATCTGGAGGGCGAGGGTGAGGTGACGATGCGTGATCTGGTCAAGAACTGCCTGCGCATGCGCCCTGAGCGCATCATCGTCGGCGAAGTGCGCGGACCCGAAGTGTTCGACCTTCTGCAGGCGATGAACACCGGCCATGACGGTTCGATGGGAACGATCCACTCGAACAGCCCGCGCGAATGCCTGAACCGTATCGAATCCATGATCGCCATGGGCGGTTATTCGCTGCCGCAGAGGACGGTGCGAGAAATCGTCGTCGGCTCCGTCGACGTGATCATCCAGGCGGCACGCTTGCGCGACGGATCGCGTCGCATCACCCACATCACCGAGGTGATCGGGATGGAGGGCGACGTCATCATCACGCAGGATATCGTCCTCTACAACATCAAGGGCGAGGACGCCAATGGCAGGCTGCTGGGAGAGCATGTATCGACCGGCATCGGTCGTCCGCATTTCTGGGAGCGGGCCCGCTATTATGGCGAGGAACAGCGCCTCGCCATTGCGCTCGAGGCGATGGAGAAACGCGCTGACTGACGCATCCTGGGGCGTAAGGGTTCGGGCCAATGTTTGGAATTGACGGCACAGTACTGGCGTTTGTCGTGCTCGCCGGCTTCAGCGCCGGCGCGGTCGCCTATGCATTCCTGTTCACTCGGATCAGCAACGAGAAACAGGTCGGCAAGCGGCTCGAAACGATCAAGACCGCCGAGACAGATCGTTCCGTCGTCAAGGCCTCGCGCGACCGCGCAGCGGAAGCCGTCAAGCGGCGCAAATCGGTTCAGGATTCGCTCAACGATCTCGACGCAAAGCAGAAAACCAAGGACAGCGTTGTCAAGAAACCGCCGCTGAAAGCCCAACTCCGTCAGGCCGGCCTGAAGACCACAGTCGAGCGCTTCTATATATACTCCGCCATATGCGGCCTCGCTTTGACGATGGCTGCCTTCGTGGCCGGAGCGCCGTTGATCGTCTTGCCGGGCGTGCTGCTGGCCGGCGCGCTCGGCCTGCCGCGCTGGTTCGTCTCGTTTCGTCGCGCCCGCCGCGTCAAGGCATTCCTCAACGAATTTCCAAACGCGCTCGACATCATCGTGCGCGCCGTAAAATCCGGCCTGCCGCTGAACGACGCCGTGCGCCTGATCGCCAACGAATCGCCCGAACCGGTGAAGACTGAATTTCGTCGTATCGTCGATTCGCAGCAGATGGGCCTGTCGATCCCCGATGCGACCTTGCGCATGCCCGAAACCATGCCTTGCACGGAGGCAAGTTTCTTCGGTATCGTCATCCAGATCCAGTCGCAGGCCGGCGGTAATCTCTCCGAGGCGCTGGGCAATCTTTCGCGCGTGCTCCGCGATCGCAAGAAGATGAAAGCCAAGGTCGCGGCGCTGTCGATGGAAGCGAAGGCGTCCGCCGCCATCATCGGTGCGCTGCCCTTCATCGTCGCTTTTCTTGTCTACCTGTCGAGCCCGGCCTACCTGATGCCGCTGTTCGTCACCAGCGTTGGACACCTGATCCTTGGGTGCGCGGCAGTCTGGATGTCGATCGGCATCTTTGTGATGCGCAAAATGATGAACTTCGAAGTCTAGGATCGCGGCATGACCGAGCAAGTCATCAAAACCCTGACGGATCCGACCTTCCTGATCGCGCTGCTGGTCGCCATTGCGGTGTTTGCGACCGTCTTCACCTTGCTGCCGGCGTTTGGCGGAGACCAGCTCAAGTCGCGCATGAAAACAGTCGCCCTGGAACGCGACGAACTCCGTGCCAAGCAGCGCGCGCGGCTTGCCGTCGAGGCGGATCGCCGTCGCAAGGGCCTGCGCGAGGAACAGTCGGTTGGCATGCGCAACATCGTCGACCGGCTGGATCT
>NZ_RZRQ01000310.1:0-7087 GCF_003997785.1 Mesorhizobium sp. M7D.F.Ca.US.004.01.2.1
GCTCAGGCTCTCTTGCCTGGTGCGCAATTCCATTTCGCCCGGGATGAGGATTTCAGTGGCGTTTTCGGCGTGTTCACCATTCCTGGTCTGCTCGATGAGACGATCGACGCGTTCGGTGAAGTCGGCCAAGGGCATGAACCGCTCGGGATCGAGCGCCATGAAGAAATGGCCGTAATCCGGCGTGTGAGAGCCTTCGCGCAACCTGTCCTGATGGTGGTCGCTGCCAAAACCGGCGCCTGTGAGCACGCCGGCAAGCACTTCCATCACCATGGCCAGGCCATAGCCCTTGTGTCCGCCGATCGGTACGCCGAGCCCGGATGCGAGATCGCTAAGGTCTGTCGAAGGCCGCCCGAGCCGGTCCAGAATCCAGCCGGCCGGCAACGGACTGCCTTCGGCGACCGACAGGCCGATCTTGCCGCGCGGCGCTACGCTCATGGCGACGTCGAGAAGGATGGGAAAATGCCGCCCCGCCGGAATGCCGACGCCGAGCGGGTTGTTGCCGAATGTCGGCGTGACGCCGCCGGTCGGCGCCAGGATCAGCGGTCCGTTGGTCGTGCACAGGCCGATCAGCCCTTTCCGTGACGCCTGCCAGACATAGTGGCCGGCGGCGCCGAAATGGTTGGAGCGGCGGACACCGACAATGCCAACGCCGTGCCTGCCCGCCTTTTCGATGGCGAGGTCCATCGCCACCGTGCTGACCCACTGGCCGGGGCCGTTGTCGCCATCGATGCGCGCGATGGTGGCGCTGTCATGTTCGATGCGGATTTGCGGGTGCGAATTGATCTTGCCCGAGGCAATCCGCGTGGCGTAGCGAGGAATGCTGACAATGTCGTGCGTCGGCTGTCCGCGCAGGCTTGCCTCGAGCTGCACTTCGGTGACGATCGCCGCCCCCTGCGCGCTCAGTCCGGCCCGTGTCAGCGCTTCGCGGCCATAGGCACGGAGGCTTTCGATCGTCACCAGAACTTTCGCCGCGTCCGCACCCACCGGTGTAACCGCAACAGTTTGCCCAAGGCCCGCCCGGGAGGCAGCGTGCGCCAGATCGGCGATCGTCTGGTGCTGGTAGAGCTGACGCAGATCGATGGCCAAGCCGGCTTTGCCGGCTTCGACGACGATGTTGATGCTGAGGAGGGAGTTGCCGCCGAGATCGAAGAAATTGTCGTGCAGGCCCACCTCCTCCAGCCTCAGAACCTTCTTCCAGACCGCCACCAGGATCGTCTCGGCCTCCGCTCGCGCCACGCCATGCAACGCGACCTGGCCCAGGGGAGCTACGCCGGGAATTGACCGCGTCGCGGCTTGCGGCTGGCCGGCGAGCAGAGCCCGCCGGTCGATCTTGCCGTTTGGCGTGCGCGGCAAGCGATCCAGGATGACGATGCGTTGAGGCAGCATGTATCGCGGCAGCTGCCGCCGCAGAAAATCGCGCAGTTGCCGAGAGAGAGCCGACGCTTGCGCGTCATGCGGGGCATTGACCGCAACAAAGGCGACCAGGCGTTTGCGATCGCCGATATCGTCATCCTCGATGGCATCCTCGACAACACCGACGAGACATTCGCGTACCTCCGGATGCGTGTGGATCGCAGCCTCGATCTCACCCGGTTCGATACGGAAGCCGTGCATCTTGATCTGTTCGTCGGCACGACCGACAATTTCGATCGTCCCGTCAGGCAGGCAGCGCGCCAGATCGCCGGTTCGCTGCAACCGCTCGCCCGCGCTGAACGGGTTCGGCACGAGGTTGCCGGCCTCGGAGCCATTGATGTAGCCACTGCCGACACCCGCGCCGCCGATATACAGCTCGCCGCTGATGCCGACCGGAACCGGACGGCGGAATGGGTCCAGCACATAGGCCTGCGTATTGGCGATCGGCCGGCCGATCGGGATCATTGCCGCCGAGCCGGCCTCGACCGGAATGGGGTAGACCGTCACGATTCCCGTCGTCTCGGTCTGGCCAAACATGTTGATGAATTCTGTCGCCGGCTTGCAGAGGCGCCGCCATTTTTCGACCAGGGCGCCCGGCAGAGGCTCGCTGGCCGACAGCATCAGCCGCACCCGATTGTCGAGCAGTCTTTGGCGCACGGATGGATCGAGCGACATCAGCATATGCAGGCAGCCGGCCGAAAAGGACGGGACGAGATCCACCACCGACACGCGCTGGCGGCGCACCATCTCGAACAGCACATGCGGGTCGCTGATTTCCTCGACCGAAGCGATCGAAACCGTCGCACCGCACGACAAGGGAACGGCAAACTGCCGCATAGACGAGGAAAACGAAAACGAGGCGGTGTGCAAATAGATGTCGTCTGGTCCAAGTCCGATCGCGCGGACCATCGCCTCCGCGTAATGGCCGACATTCGCCTGCGTGATCATCGCGCCCTTGGGGCGGCCGGTGGAGCCCGACGTATAGATGACGTAGGCGAGCGCATCGGGTACAGCGATGACACCCGAATTGCCGGGATCCTGCTCCGCAACGGACGACCGGCAGGCGTCGATGCAAATGGCCGGCCTGGCGGCGGGTTGGCCCGATGCCTCCGGCTGAAACGCGGCGCCGAATTTCGGCAACAGCGACGTCTCGGTGATGAGCAGTGCCGCACCCGCATCGGCCAGCATGAAGGCAATGCGATCGGGCGGGTAGTCGGGATCGAGCGGCAGAAACGCGCCGCCCGCCTTCCACACGCCAAGCAGCACCGCCAGCACCTCGGCCGACCTTGGCAGGCAGACCGCCGTCAATGTCTCGCGGTCGACGCCGCAACTGCTGAAATAGCGCGCGAAGCGGTTGGCCCGCTCATTCAGCTCGCGATAGGTGAACCGCTGATCTTGGTCCAGCACGGCGACAGCATCGGGCGTTCGCTCGACCTGCGCCTCAAACAGCTGGATATAGTCCTGCCCCAACAGTTCTCGGGCTTGCGTGCGGTTCCAGTCGGTCTCGATCTGGCGACGATCGACCTCGGGCAACAGCGGCAATTGCGAAAGCGTTTGCGCGGGATCGCTTGCTATGCCTTCGAGCAAGGTCTGGAACTGCCGGGCCAGCCGATCGATGGCGGCTGGCTCATGGAGATCGGCGTTGAATTGCCAGGCCGCGACCATCCCGTCCGGGGTTTCCGACAGGTACAAAGCGAGGTCGAATTTCGCCATCGCCTTGTCGACGCTCAGCTTCCGTGCCGCAAGATCCTGCGCGAAATCGAAAGACGGTCCCGCCACATGATCCGGGACGTTCTGGAATGCGAACATGACCTGGAACAGGGGCATGTGGCCGGGATCGCGCGCGATCTTCAGTTGGTCAACGACGCGTTCGACGGGGACATCCTGATGCGCGTAGGCGTCGAGCGCCATCGAGCGGATGCGGCCGAGCAATTCGACGAAGGACGGGTCACCGCCCAGCGTCGTGCGCAAAACCAGCGTGTTGGCGAAGAAGCCGATGAGCGGCTCCAGTTCCTTCCTCGGGCGATTGGCGATCGGCACGCCGACGACGCAATCATCCTGACCGTTGTGGCGGAAGAGCAATGTCTTGAAGGCCGCCAGAAAGACCATGAACGCGGTCGCATCCTGGCTTCGGCCGAGGATTTTCAGGCGATCCGTCGTTTGACGATCGATCTCGACCTGAACCGTGCCACCGCGATGGGACTGGACCGCCGGGCGAGGCCGGTCCGTGGGCAGCGTGCAGGTCGGCGGCAGAGCCTTGAGTTGCCGGACCCAGTATGCGGTCTGGCGTTCGATTTCCACGGTCTCGATGCCGCGCTGCTGCCAGGTGGCGAAGTCGCCGAACTGCAGCGGCAGTTCCGCGAGCGGCAACGCCCTGTTGTCATGAAAGGCCTGGTAAAGCTGCTTCAGCTCGGCATGCAGCACACCGATCGACCAGCCATCGCAGATGATGTGGTGCATCGTCAGCAGCAAGGCATGGTCCTGCTCTGCCAGCCGAACCAGACTGGCGCGAAACAACGGACCTTGCGCCAGGTCGAACGGTGCAGCACTTTCCTCCGTCGCAGTGCGCATGGCCTCGGTGGTTCGCGCGTCCGCCGCGTGGCCGGTCAGGTCGATTATTTCCAGCCTGGTTTCCCGAAATCCGGAAACGACCTGGACCGGGTCGCCGTCGCGCAGGTGAAAGGTCGTGCGCAAGATGTCGTGGCGGCGGCGAATCTCATCGAGCGCCAACGCCAAGGCACGCTTATCGAGCGCGCCTCTCAGCCACAGCGAGGCCGACATGGTGTAAGCGCTGCCGGCGCCCATCCGGTCGAGAAAAAAGACGCGCTGCTGGGCTGAGGAAAGCGGTGCGGGCTCACCCTCCTGTCGGCGAGGAATGCGTGTGGTTTCCCGCTCGGACGTCGGCCCCCGCTCCAGCCGCGCCAGGCCATCCGCGACGAGGTTGGCCATCTCTTCGCCGATGCGCTGGGAAAGCCGCGCCACGGTCGGGCAGTCAAACATGCAATCGACCGGCAATGTGACCTCGAATATGGCATGCAGCCGGACGAGAACCTGCATCGCGGTCAGCGAATGACCGCCAAGGTCGAAGAAGTCGTCATCGATGCCGGGCGGCTCGGTTCCCAGAACCTCGGCAAAGACCGCCGCTACCCGGCGCTCGATCGCGGTTCGCGCAACCACCTTGCCGGTCTGCGGCGAAACAGGTTGACCGTCCTGTTCTTGCAGGTTCAGCGCCAGAGCCAGATGCCTGCGATTGATCTTTCCGCTGGCATTGATCGGAATCTCATCGACCAGCACGATCCGCTGGGGCACTTTGGAGCGCGCCAGCCGCTCGGCGACAAAGCCGCGGATCTGCTGCGCCGACGGCGCTTTCCCCGGCTTGGGGACGACCGCTGCGGCAACGGTCTCGCCAAGCACTGGATGGGGGATGCCGAAGACGACCGCTTTTTCGATGTCGGGATGGTCGAGCAGGACTTGCTCCACCAGCGCCGGCGCAATCTTTTCACCGCCGCGATTGATGGTGTCCGTCAGGCGGCCGGAAACGAACAGATAGCCGTCAGCGTCGAGATGTCCTCTGTCTCCTGTCCGCAGCCAGCCATCGACGAAAGCGGCCTCATTGGCAGCAGGGTCGCCATCGTAGCCAGGCATGACATTGGCGCCACGAATGACAATTTCGCCGCTCTGGCCCGGCATCAGGAGACGCCCGGCTTGATCCATGATGGCGATCTGCGGACCTGCGGACCTGCCGACGGAGCCGCGCTTGCGTTCGAACGGCGGCAGGCCGTTGCTGGCAATTTGCGGCGCCGCCTCGGTCATCCCGTAGGCCTCGACGAACGGCACGCCGAACACGCCTTCGATATCCGCGATCCATTGGGGTGGCATTGGCGCAGACGCCGAACGAATGAAGCGCAGCCCGGCCCGGCGCGGGTCTCCCGAGTAAAGACGTATCTGGTCGAGGATTGTGCGATGAATGGTCGGCGAGGCCGAATACCAGGTCGGTCTGAATTCTTCGAGGCCGCTGAAAAAGCAGTCGGCGGAAAAGCCCGCCAGGCTGACGTAGCAACTGCCTGAAACCAGCGACGCCAAAAGGCTACTGATGCCGTGGATATGGAACAGCGGCATCACGCCCAGGCAGCGGTCGGTGTGCCGCAGATCCAGTGCCACGCAGATGTCCTGCGCCGAAACGCAGAGGTTTCGATGGGTGAGCGGAACCAGCTTGGGCTGCGCCGACGTGCCCGATGTGAACAGCAGCAGCGCGGTATCGTCCGGCGTTGCCGCATTCTGTTGTGAGGCCTTGCGCTGATCATCCCGAAGTGTCTCGCCGACACCGGTCAGCGAAAAGCGCCCTGCCGCCGCACCCGGCTCGGCAAGCAATTGCAGGACGCGGATATTGAGCGAGGCCGCCACGGCAAGCAGCGGCGATTGCCAGCCATGCGGCACGATCAGCGCCGTGGCGCGCAGCGCGGCCAGCTGCGATTCAAGTTCGCGCATCGGCCATGCGGGGTTCAAGGGAGCGCATGCCGCGTTGGCTGCGACGGCCACGATCGCTACCGCGGCTTCCGCACCCTCGGGCAACAGCAACGCGACACGGTCGGATAGGCCGATGCCCTCCAGCGCCAGTATTTCGCCGACATAGTGGATCTGGGCAGCCAACCCTGCAAAGGTAAGCGCAGGCTGTGCCGCGGCCAGAAGGGCCACCGTCTGCGAATTGTATCCGGCATGCCGGTTCACATGGTCACGTATTGTGCCCATCAGATCCCGATCCGGGATCGACGTCGATCAGAAATACCCACCGTTCAACCCAAATAGCCTGTGCCCGGTTCCCTGAGTGCTTGCTGGCGGCGCGGCTGTCAACGCGCGGAGAGCTCAAAACATGAAAACAGGGTTCCGTCGCTGCTGCCGAAGCGACCCTCAAAACAGCGGCTGTCGATCGCCGCCAGGTGCTTTGATGGAACGATCCGGGCCTCGGCGGCGTGGTTCTCCACGTCCAGTTCGACACGAACATCGTGAAACGCCAGAAAACGACCGGTAAGCGGGAAATACATTTTGTAGAACGCTTCCTTGATCACGAACAGAAGCTTTGGCAGGTCGCAGCCCAGGCCCCCTTCGATCTCTTCCCGCCCCTCCAGTTCGGCGGCGTCGGACACCAATCGCGCCAGTTCGCATGAAAGGGGAGAATCCTCCTCGATATCGATGCCGACGCCGAGGAATTCGGTGGATGATCCGACGGCGACGACCCACAGGTTTCGAGTATGAGAGATGGAACCGACAATAGCTGTCGGCCAGACTGGTGCACGATTGTCCCCGATCGGGATGACGATGCCGCCTGCGCCAAAGCCCTGCAACGCCTGCCGGGCGTAGAAGCGTCCCGCGCGAAATTCGCGGCGTCGCGCCGGCACGACATTGCCCAGCGAAAGTTCTTCCTCGAGCAGCAGGTCGCGATCGGCTGGAGTGAGATCGCCGCCCTCGACGACGATGCCATCGCTAACCAACCGCCGGACAGCTGTCACCAGTTGGACTGACGAACGATGGTCGCGGAATTCCGGCTCAACAGGCAATGCCATTCCTTTGCCGGGTGCAATTGCTGCCCATTCGATGCTGTCGCGAGTTGTATCAGAGCGTCGCCGATCCGGCCAAGGCCTGGGTATCTGGGGCTGAAATCTGACGGCACGAGACA
>NZ_RZRQ01000311.1:0-7082 GCF_003997785.1 Mesorhizobium sp. M7D.F.Ca.US.004.01.2.1
GCGGGCGGAACCGGTGGGCACCTTTTCCCGGCCGAGGCGCTGGCGCATGAGCTGAACGAGCGCGGCTGGTCGGTACATCTGGCGACCGACGACCGTGCCGAGCGTTTCGCCAGCCATTTCCCGGCCGCCGCCATCCATCCGATCCAGTCGGCGACGATGGGCTCGAAAAATCCTTTTGCCCTGCTTGGCGCCTTCTGGAAAATCTGGCGCGGCGTGCGTCAGGCTTCCGCCATCATTGGCAGGATCAAGCCGGATGCCGTCGTCGGCTTCGGCGGCTATCCGACCTTGCCGCCGCTCTACGCGGCGACACGGCGCAAGGTGCCGACGCTGATCCATGAGCAGAACGCGGTGATGGGACGCGCCAACCGTGCGCTGGCCGGCCGCGTCGATGCCATCGCCGGCGGCTTCCTGCCGCAGGACACCAGTTCTGCCGGCGTCAAGACGGTGACGACGGGCAATCCGGTCAGGCCTGCCGTGCTGGAAGCGGCCAAGACGGCTTATGCGGCGTCGACCGGGGAACAGCCGTTTCGCCTGCTGGTGTTCGGCGGCAGCCAGGGCGCCCAGTTCTTTTCCGATGCCGTGCCGGGAGCCATGGCGCTGCTTTCCGATGCCCAGCGCAAGCGGCTGGTGATCACGCAGCAGGCGCGCGCGGATGACGTGGCGCGGGTCAAGGCGGCCTATGCCGCCCTTGGCGTCGCCGTCGAGGTCTCACCCTTCTTCACCGACATGGCGCAGCGCATAGCGACCGCTCACCTGGTGATCTCGCGCTCCGGTGCCTCGACTGTCTCGGAGATCGCCGTCATTGGCCGGCCGGCGCTGCTGGTGCCTTACCCCTATGCGCTCGATCACGACCAGGCGGCGAACGCGGCGGCCCTTGCCGCTGCTGGCGGCGGCGAAGTGCACCCACAATCCTCGCTTTCGCCCGAACGCATCGCAGCGCTCGTCGGCGGGCTGATGGATGCTCCCGAGCGGCTGGCGGCGATGGCGGCGGGCGCGAAATCGGCAGGCAGGCCGGACGCGGCACGGTTGCTCGCTGATCTCACAGAGGCTATTGCGTCGAAAAAAACCGTTTCGGATTTCAGGAAGGGGACGCACGCATGAAGATGCCGCAGACCATCGGCCTTGTGCATTTCATCGGTATTGGCGGCATCGGCATGAGCGGCATTGCCGAAGTGCTGCACAATCTCGGCTACAAGGTGCAAGGGTCCGACCAGGCCGAAAGCGCCAATGTGCAGCGGCTGCGCGACAAGGGCATCGAATGCTTCGTCGGCCACAAGGCCGAGAACCTCGGCGATGCCGAGGTGGTCGTCGTCTCGACGGCGATCAAGAAATCCAACCCGGAGCTCAAGGCCGCGCGCGAAAAGCTGTTGCCGATCGTGCGCCGGGCCGAGATGCTGGCCGAGCTGATGCGCTTTCGCCAGGCGGTGGCGATCGGCGGCACGCATGGCAAGACGACGACGACCTCGATGGTGGCGACCTTGCTCGACGCCGGCGGGCTCGATCCGACCGTCATCAATGGGGGCATCATCAATGCCTATGGCACCAACGCGCGCATGGGCGACGGCGAATGGATGGTGGTCGAGGCCGACGAGAGCGACGGCACCTTCCTCAAGCTGCCGGCCGAGATCGCCGTCGTCACCAACATCGATCCCGAGCATCTCGATCACTATGGCAGTTTCGACAAGGTGCGCGAGGCCTTCCGCCAGTTCGTCGAGAACGTGCCGTTCTACGGTTTTGGCGTGATGTGCACCGATCATCCTGAGGTGCAGGCGCTGGTCAGCCGCATCGAAGATCGCCGCGTCATCACCTATGGCGAGAACGCGCAGGCCGATGTGCGCTTCACCAACCACCGCATGGCCGGTGCCATTTCGGAATTCGACGTGGTGATCCGCGACCGCAAGACCGGCGGCCAAACGACGATTGCAGGCCTGCGCCTGCCGATGCCCGGCCGTCACAACGTCTCCAACGCGACGGCTGCGATCGCCGTCGCGCATGAGCTCGGCCTGTCGGCCGAGGCGATCAAGAAGGGCCTGTCGTCCTTCGCCGGCGTCAAGCGCCGCTTCACCCACACCGGTTCGTGGGACGGCGTCGAAATATTCGACGATTACGGCCACCATCCGGTCGAAATCTCGGCGGTGCTGAAGGCGGCACGCAGCGCCACCAAGGGCCGCGTCATCGCCATTGCCCAGCCGCATCGCTTCACCCGACTGCATGACCTATTCAACGAGTTTTCGACCTGCTTCAACGACGCCGACACGGTGATGGTGGCGCCGGTCTACGCGGCCGGCGAAGAGCCGATCGACGGCGTCAGTTCGGACGCGCTGGTGTCGCGCATCCGCGCCGGCGGCCATCGCGACGCTCGCTACATCGAGGGTCCGGCGGCGATTGCGCCCATCATCCGCGATCTGGCCAAGCCGGGCGATTTCGTCGTCTTCCTTGGCGCCGGCAACATCACCCAATGGGCCTATGCGTTGCCCAAGGAGCTTGGCGGGACCGTCTCATGATGCACGGCCAGGCCCTGATCGACAGACTTGGCGACCGGCTTGCCGGCCTGCGCGGCCGCCTCACGCCGAATGCCGAGATGGACAAGATTACCTGGTTCCGCGCCGGTGGGCTGGCCGAGGTGCTGTTCCAGCCGGCCGACGAGGAAGATCTTGCGGCGTTCCTGCGCGCGGTTCCCGAAGAGATACCGCTGACCGTGGTTGGCGTTGGCTCGAACCTTCTGGTTCGCGACGGCGGCATTCCAGGCTTCGTCATCAGGCTTTCGGCGAAAGGTTTCGGTCAGATCGAGAGAACAGCAACTGGCGGGATCAACGCCGGTGCTGCCGCCCCTGACAAGCGCCTCGCCGCATTTGCCCTGGAGGAAGGCATTGGCGGGTTCCATTTCTACCACGGCATTCCCGGCGCCGTAGGCGGCGCGCTTGTCATGAATGCCGGCGCCAACGGCGTGGAGACCCGCGAACGGGTTGTCGAGTTGCGAGGGCTTACTCGCAAGGGGGAAATCACGACATTCCTGGCTGAGGACATGGACTATTCTTATCGCCATTCGGCGGTGCCGGCTGGCGTGATCTTCACATCGGCGGTTTTCGAGGGGTATCCAGAAGAAAAGGCGGCGATCAAGGCGGCGATGGAGGCCGTGCAGAACCATCGCGAGACCGTGCAGCCGATCCGCGAGAAGACCGGCGGCTCGACCTTCAAGAATCCCGAAGGCACGTCGGCCTGGAAGGAGATCGACAAGGCGGGTTGCCGCGGCCTGATGATCGGCGGCGCGCAGATGTCGCCGATGCATTGCAACTTCATGATCAACACGGGAACCGCGACCGGCTACGATCTTGAATATCTCGGCGAGACGGTGCGCACGCGGGTGCTGGAGAATTCCGGCATCCGGTTGCAATGGGAAATCAAGCGCATCGGCAATTTCCGGCCGGGGCATGCCGTCCAGGAGTTTCTCGGACAGCTGCTTTAGCCCGCGTCGAACTTCATGTGATACATGAACTTCGACGGGATCAAAACGACCCGCGACCGTTGCTGTAAAGACTCAACGACACGCTTTTCGCATCCATTTTCTCAGAAAGTGAATCTCTCGGAATCGTAAGCACTTGCCAGTGAATCAACTCTCTGATTCTCTGCTCAAAAGCGTTTCCTGATTTGAGTCGTTCGACGCGTTACCCGCGTTTTCCGTCTGGGGGGGGCAACCTGCTGGGAGACTCGGACTCAATGTTGCGGAAAATCTTGGTTTTTGGTCCGCCGTGAGAGGGGATGCCGGGGAATGAAAAGCAAGCATGTGGCCGTCCTGCTGGGTGGTTTTTCGTCCGAGCGGCCCGTGTCCCTGTCTTCGGGAAAGGCTTGTGCCGATGAGCTCGAGAAGGAAGGCTACCAGGTCACGCGCGTCGATGTCGGGCGCGATGTCGGCTCCGTGCTTGCCGAGCTCAAGCCCGATGTTGTCTTCAACGCGCTGCATGGCCCTTTTGGCGAGGACGGCACTGTCCAGGGCATCCTCGAATATCTCGGCATTCCCTACACCCATTCCGGCGTGCTCGCCTCGGCTCTGGCCATGAACAAGGAGCAGGCCAAGCGGGTTGCCAAGGCGGTCGGCGTGCCGGTCGCCGAATCGAAGGTCGCCAGCCGCTTCGCCATCCAGAGCAAACATCCGATGAAGCCGCCCTATGTGGTCAAGCCGGTCAATGAGGGCTCGAGCTTCGGCGTCGTCATCGTGCATGAAGGCCAGTCGCATCCGCCGCAGGTGATCGGCTCGTCCGAGTGGAAATATGGCGATACCGTCATGGTCGAGCGTTACATCCATGGCCGCGAGCTGACCTGCGCGGTGATGGGCGATGTGGCGCTGGGGGTCTGCGAGATCATCCCGACCGGCCATTCCTTCTACGACTATGATTCAAAATATGTCGCTGGGGGATCAAAGCACGAATGCCCCGCAAAAGTTTCACCGAATATTTACCAAAAAATACAAACACTGGCGCTCAAGGCTCACCAAGCGATCGGCTGTCGGGGCGTTTCCCGGTCGGACTTCCGTTATGACGATCGGCATTCCGAAAACGGCGAGGTTGTGTGGCTCGAGGTCAACACCCAGCCGGGTATGACGCCGACGTCCTTGGTGCCTGAAATCGCCGCCCAGGCCGGGCACTCGTTTGGCGATTTGTTGAGTTGGATGGTGGAGGACGCTTCGTGTCTGCGTTGAAATGGGGACAGGGTAAGGAGAGGGGCGCGGCCGGGCCGGCGCTGTTCGGCCTGCCGTTGTCGTTGGACCATTTCGTGCTGCCGCGGATGCTGCGCCGCCCGGTGCGCATTCTGGCGCGCCTCGGCGTCGGGGAATTCCAGGCGCCGCGCTTTTCCGCGGCCATGATGTCGGCCGTTTTGATTGCCTCGAGCAGTGCCTATGGCGCCTATCTCGGCGGCCATGTCGACGGCATCGTGCAGAGCATCACTGCCCGCACCGGCTTTGCCGTCGACCAGGTCAAGGTGGTCGGCAATCGCCAGACCTCGGAGATCGATATTCTCGACAGGCTCGAGCTCGACGGTTGGACGTCGCTGATCGGCTTTGACGCCGAGGCGGCGCGCGAGCGCATCTCCGGCCTGCCGTGGATCGAGGTTGCGGCGGTTCGCAAGGTCTACCCGCACACGCTGGAAGTGCGCGTCGAAGAGCGCCAGGCCTTCGCGCTCTGGCAACAGGGCGACGAGCTGTCCGTCATCGAGAAGGATGGCGCTGTGATCGCGCCGTTCTCGGGCGGCAAGCAGGTGTTGCTGCCGCTGCTGATCGGCACCGGCGCGCCGGCGAGCGCGCCCGACTTCATCGCCAAGATCGAAAAATATCCTGAGCTCGCCACCCGGATCAAAGGCTATATCCGCGTCGGCGAACGGCGCTGGGACCTGAAGCTGGACAATGGCATCACTGTCAAGCTTCCCGAGGATGACGAGGATCAGGCGCTGGCCGAACTCGTCAAGATGGACCAGGACAAGGGGCTGTTGTCACGCGACATCGCCGCCGTCGACATGCGCCTGACCGACCGGCTGGTCGTGCAGTTGACACCCGAGGCGGCAACGCAACGCGAAGCCGCACTCAACGAAAAACCCAAGAGCCTGAAGCGCAAGCCGGAGACGAAGATATGAGCTGGCTTGGCGGTCATGGCGATGCCTCGTCGCGCCGATCCGGCACCCTGACGGTGCTGGATGTCGGTTCGAGCAAGGTCTGCTGCATGGTGGCCAAGCTGAAGCCGTGCGATGACGGCAAGCTGTTGCGTGGCCGCTCGCACCGGATCCAGGTTATCGGCATCGGCCATCAGAAGTCGCAAGGCGTGAAGTCGGGGGTTGTCGTCGATCTCGACCGCGCCGAGCATGCCATACGTCTCGCCGTCGATGCGGCGGAGCGCATGGCCGGGCTGACGGTCGATTCGCTGATCGTCAACATGACGGCCGGTCGGCTGAAGAGCGAAGCCTTCTCCGCCACCATCAATCTTGGCGGCCATGAGGCCGACGAGACCGACATCAAGCGCGTTCTCGGCGCCGGCGCCAAGCAGGCGCTGAAGGTCGAGCGCGAGGTGATCCATTCGCTTCCAGTCGGCTTCTCGCTGGATGCGGAACGCGGCGTGCGTGATCCGCGCGGCATGGTCGGCGACGCACTCGGCGTCGACATGCATGTGCTGACCGGCGACGCCGCGCCGATGCGCAATCTGGAGCTTTCCATCAACCGTTCGCATCTGTCGGTCGAGCGCATGGTGGCGACGCCCTATGCCAGCGGGTTGGCGGCCCTGGTCGACGACGAACTGGAAATGGGCGCGGCCTGCATCGACATGGGCGGCGGCACGACGACGATCTCGGTGTTTTCGGAAGGCAAGTTCGTCCATGGCGACGCCATCGCCATCGGCGGCAATCATGTCACGCTGGACATGGCCAAGGGACTGTCGACCTCGCTCGATGCCGCCGAACGGCTGAAGGTGATGCATGGCTCGGCGCTGCCCGGCAGCGCTGACGATCGCGACCTGGTTTCGATCCAGCCGATCGGCGACGATGGCGATGTGCCTTTGCAGATCCCGCGCTCGGTGATGACGCGCATCGTGCGCGCTCGCATCGACGAGACGCTCGAACTGCTGCGCGACCGGCTCAACAAGTCCGGCTACGGCAATGCGGTGGGCAAGCGTGTCGTGCTCACCGGCGGCGCCAGCCAGCTTGCCGGCCTGCCGGAGGCGGCGCGCCGCATCCTGGGACGCAATGTGCGCATCGGCCGTCCGCTCGGCGTGGCCGGCCTGCCGGAAGCGGCGAAGGGGCCGGCTTTCTCGGCCGCGGTAGGGCTTCTGATCTATCCGCAGATGGCGAGCTTCGAGAGCCATCCGGCGAAAGGAATTTCCGGTCTCAGAATGACCGGAACGGGCGGAAAACTGCATCGCATGAGTCAGTGGTTGAGAGACAGTTTCTAAATTGACGGGGACAGCCCCATAGGCGGCCGCGGCGGCGAAGCGGCGTGAAAGGCAAAGGACGGAGACAATGACCATCAATCTGCAAAAGCCGGACATCACCGAGCTTAAGCCGCGCATCACCGTGTTCGGTGTCGGCGGCGGCGGCGGCAATGC
>NZ_RZRQ01000312.1:0-7061 GCF_003997785.1 Mesorhizobium sp. M7D.F.Ca.US.004.01.2.1
GGAATATACGCAGACCTGCCGCAGGAATGGCGCCGACTATCCCTGCGGCACGCTTGCGCGTCAGTCGCTCGTTCGCCTGATCGCCGGTAAGCCCGTCTCCTGTGCCGGCTGGCAGCGTGATCGTTATGGCCGGCTGCTCGGCGACTGCACCGCCGGCGGCAAGGATCTCAACCGCGCGCAGGTTGAGGCGGGCTGGGCGGTTGCCTATGGCGACTTCGAGAGCGAGGAAGCCATCGCCCGCGCAGGAAAGGCCGGCATCTGGGCGGGAACGTTCGACCAGCCGCAAGACTGGCGCGACACCCATCACGGCGAAGTCGTCGAGAGAAAGCACGGCACACTGGCGTCGATCGGCGACGCCGTGCGCGAGATTTTCCGCTTCTGGTGATGCGCATCTTGGCACTTGATCGAGAACGAATGGGAGGATGGATATGAAGCTCTTCGACGGCGGCCGGGCGCCCAATCCGCGGCGGGTCCGCGTTTTCCTCGCCGAGAAAGGCATCACGGTTCCGCAGGTGGCCATCGACATGGGGGCGCTGGAGCACAGACAACAGGCGGTCAGCTCGCGCAACCCCTTGCAGCGTCTGCCGGTACTGGAACTCGACGACGGCACCGTCATCACCGAATCCGTCGCCATCTGCCGTTACTTCGAGGAGCTGCATCCGGAGCCCGCTTTGTTCGGGCGTGGCGCAGTCGGCAAGGCGCAGGTCGAGATGTGGCAGAGACGGATGGAATTCAACTTGCTCAGTTGCGTCGCGCAGGCTTTCCGCCACATCCATCCGGCCATGAAGGAGTGGGAAATCCCGCAGATCCCCGAATGGGGTGAGGCAAACAAGCCCAAGGCCGTTGAGTTCCTCAGGCTGCTGGACGTCGAACTGGGCAGCCGGGAGTTCATCGCCGGCGACAGCTATTCGATCGCCGATATCACCGGCCTGATCGCCGTCGACTTCATGAAGCCGGCACGCATCAAGGTGCCGGATGAATGCGCGAATGTGTTGCGCTGGCATCAGGCCGTCTCCAGCCGACCAAGCGCATCAGCCTGAGTATGACTGTCGAACTCGAAAGCTTCACCGCGACGGTCCGCGCTTGCCGCATCTGCGTGGAAAACCCGGTCGGCAAGCCGTTGCCGCACGAGCCACGCCCTGTGTTGCGACCCTCGTCCAGCGCCCGCATCCTGATCGCCAGCCAGGCGCCGGGGACCAAGGTGCATCTATCGGGTATGCCGTTCACCGACGCCTCCGGCGACCGCTTGCGCAGTTGGCTTGATGTGACGAGCGACGAATTCTACGACATCGAAAAATTCGCCATCGTGCCGATGGGCTTCTGCTTTCCCGGCCAGGACGCCAAGGGCGGAGACCTGCCGCCGAGGCGCGAATGTGCACCGGCCTGGCGCGCGCCTTTGATGGCCTTGATGCCACGGATCGACCTGGTGCTGACGATCGGCATCTACGCGCAGTCCTGGCACATGGGTGTGGCGCGCCGGCCCTCGCTGACGGAAACGGTGATGGACTGGCGCGCCATCTGGGAGAATTCCGTCGGCCTGAAAGTGCTGCCGTTGCCGCATCCGTCGTGGCGCAACATCGGCTGGCTGAAGAAGAATCCATGGTTTGAAATGGATTTGCTGCCTTTTCTGCGTTCGGAAATCCGCTATCGCCTTAGCTGACCTTTCAGCAAGAAATCACTCGCTTTTCCATCAATCGACAGAATTTCTTTCTTGTGAAAGGCCGAAATAAGGGGGAATATAGCCAATCTATTCCCCCAGGGAGCAAAAAATGGACCGCCTTGATAGAAAAATCCTCCGCCTTTTGCAGGAGGATGCGACACTCGCGGTCGCCGACGTCGCCAAGAAAGTCGGCCTGTCGACGACGCCTTGCTGGCGGCGCATCCAGAAGCTCGAGGAAGAGGGCGTCATCAAGCGGCGCGTTGCCATTCTCGACCATGAAAAGGTCAATGTGCGCGTCACCGTCTTCGTGTCGATCCGCACCAATTCGCACAGCCATGAATGGCTGCGGCGTTTCTCGGAAGTCATCCAGGAGTTTCCCGAGGTGGTCGAGTTCTACCGCATGAGCGGCGACGTCGACTATCTTCTGCGCGTCGTAGTGCCCGACATCGCCGCCTATGACGCCTTCTACAAGCGACTGATCGCCAAGATCGAAATCCGTGATGTGTCGTCGTCCTTCGCCATGGAGCAGATCAAGTACACGACCGAAATCCCGCTCGATTACATGGTACTGGACAAGGAATCGGGTGCCAACGCTGCTTGAAGTTAGCCTTGCGTAAGGTCGTCCCGCCTAGTTCTTCTTTTTGTTGAGGAAACTCCAGGGTGAGTTCACCGGCAAGGTGATGGTGTCCGGCACGTTGTCGACGGCGGCCACCTCTGCCTTGCGCATCGTGTAGCCGGATTGGATGACGCTGACGCCATCGAGGATGAACAGCTGGCTCTTCTCCATGTCCGGCTTCAGCGCTCCGGTGACGGCGACCGGCTGATAGGCTTCCGACATCTTGTAGGGCTGAGCCGGCGTGACCAGGACGATCTGGTTGGGAGGCGGCGTCGGCATGTGGCTGCAGGCACCTGTCCACGGCACCAGCAGAAACTGATAGACAAGGTCGCCGTCGCGATCGACAGGCAATGCATAGCCGGCTAGCTGAATGCTTTTGTCCTGCAGATTGACGGACAGCGTCTCGCCATGGTCGGGCAATTTTGCAGCGATCATCGGCAGGCCGACGTTTTCGGCAGCGGATTGCGTGGCCGGGCGCAGATCCTTCCAGAATATGTGCGCGGTCTCAGCCGAGGCATCGACGGCAGCGGAGACACACAACGCAGCTGCGAGCACTATGGTTGATCTGACATGGTTGCTCATGGGCCGCGTCCTTTGAATCTGAAGTAAAGACGCCGCCACCAATGACGTCAACGCTCGAGCCGCATCACATGTCGGCGAGAACCGGCCATACCGGTCTCGCGGAACCCACGGGCGGCAAACATGTCGCGAAAGCCCATGAAACTGTAACTCGGCGACGCCTGATCGACCGGGTACGCCTCGATCGTGCCGGCGCCCTTGGCGAAGGCGTGATCTATCGCCGCGTCGAGCAGCGCCGACGCCAGCCCGCCGCTGCGCAAGGCCCTTGGCACATAGAAGCAGACGATCGACCACACGCCGGTCTCGCTGTCGTCCTGCTGCCGGGAGAGCCGGCGATAGGTCTGGCGCGGCGCAACCGAGCACCAGCCGACGGTTTTGCCTTCAACGTGGGCGACGATGCCAACGGGTGTATCGGCCTCGATGAGCGAAATGATGGCCCGTTTCTTCTCGTCGTTCGAGACATGCTCGCGGCTGGGAAGGTTGCGCCAGGCCATGCACCAGCAATATTTCGGCCCGCCCGGCTGCTCGAACAGGTTTTCGAAATCGGTGCGTGTCGATCGCGTCACCTCCGAGAAGCTGATTTCCGCCCCGTCAGCCTTTCCTGGCGGCGATACGCTCGAGCGTCTTGGCATTGGTCAGCTCCCTCACTGCGTCCTTGCCGATCCAGCGCGCCGTCTTGTCGGTCGACTGCGCCAGCCGTTCGGCGACAGCAAGGGCAGCGCTATGCATCTCCATCGAGCGTTTGCCGATCGAACGAAGCGCCCAGTTTACGGCCTTCTTCACGAAATTGCGGCTGTCGGCGGCATGCGCTTCGATGATCGGCAGGAAGCCGAGGAAAGTCGCTACCGGCTCTTGTTTCCGGTGAACGACAGACCAGGCCATCATGGCAAAGGCCGTGCGCCGAACGAATTCCCGCTCATCGGCCGCGAACTCTTCGATCAGTTCCTTCCAGGCGTCCGTATCGACGAAGAGATCGGAGACGCCGTCGACGATATCCCAGGAATCGAAGGACGCCGCCCATTGCCTTGCATCAGCTGCGGAAAAACGCTTCGGGTCAGCCGTGACGGAAGCGATGAACTGCGCCTCCATGATGCCGGTGTCCCATAGCTCGAAGGCGCGCTCGTGGTTGCGTTTGATCGTCCGCGCAATCTGCCGCTGCACGCCGTGCGAGATGCCGAGGGCGCGCTCGATCTTGATGCCGTAGCGCACCATGCCAAGGCGGTTCTCCTCCGAGCCGATGGTGCGCAGGTGGGCGACAATTTCTCCGGCACTGGATTGAGGCGAGAGCGCTGCCACCGCAGAAACCTATTTTTCGAGACGCGCCAGCAGCGAAGACGTGTCCCAACGCTTGCCGCCCATCGCCTGCACATCCTTGTAGAACTGGTCGATAAGCGCCGTCACCGGCAATTTGGCGCCATTGCGGTCGGCTTCCGCCAGGCATATGCCAAGGTCCTTGCGCATCCAGTCGACGGCGAAGCCGAAATCATATTTGCCGGCATTCATCGTCTTGTGGCGGTTCTCCATCTGCCAGGAACCGGCGGCGCCTTTGGAAATCACTTCGATCACCTTTTCGATGTCGAGCCCGGCCTTCTTGCCGAAATGGATGCCTTCGGCCAGCCCCTGCACGAGGCCGGCGATGGTGATCTGGTTGATCATCTTGGTGAGCTGGCCGGCACCGGCCGACCCCATCAGGCCGACCATACGGGCATAGGCATCGATGACGGGCCTGGCCCTGTCGAAAGCGTCCTGCTCGCCGCCGACCATGACGGTCAGCACGCCATTTTCGGCGCCTGCCTGGCCGCCGGAGACCGGCGCGTCGAGAAACGAAAAACCGCCAGCTTGCGCTGCCGCAGCTAGCTCGCGTGCGACCTCGGCCGAGGCCGTGGTGTTGTCGATGAAGACCGAACCCTTCTTCATCGATTTGAAGGCGCCTTCCGGACCCGTCGTCACCGAACGCAAATCGTCGTCATTGCCGACGCAGGAGAAGACAAAGTCCTTGCCCTCGACGGCCTGCGCCGGCGTCACCGCCAGGCTGCCGCCATATTGGCCAACCCATTGCTCGGCCTTGGCCTTGGTGCGGTTGTAGACGGTGACGTCGTGGCCACCCTTGTTCCTCAAGTGCCCGGCCATCGGATAGCCCATCACCCCAAGACCGAGAAATGCAACAGATGCCATGAACTTGCCCTTCAGAATGGAAACGAAATTTGCTGCGAAAGCTCCAGAGCAATTCCAGGAAAAGTGTGAAGCGGTTTTCCCGGGAAAAGCGCGTAACGCTTTCCCTAGAGGAATTGCGTCAAAACAAGAAGATAGAGCGGTCGGCGTTTCTATGAAACGACGAACCGTTCTAGGCTCTGCGCTCAATTCGTCAAGACGCGTATGGCCGGATCGACTGGTGCAGCCGAACTGAAAATAGTCAGCGTTTCAGGTGAATGGTGATCCGTCGCTCGATCCATTCAATGCCATGGCGCAATATCTCGACCATCACCAGATAGACGAGGGCGACCCAGATATAGGCCTGAATATCGAACGAGTTGGCGAAGGCGAGCTTTGCATTGCCCATCAGATCGTAGACCGTGATGATGGCGACGATGGCGGACGCCTTGACCATCAGGATCAGTTCGTTGCCATAGGGCCGCAAGGCGACGATCAAGGCCTGCGGCAGGATGATCTTACGCAACGTCTGCAATTTGTGCAGGCCAAGCGAGGCCGCCCCTTCCCATTGTCCTCTTGGCACGCTCTCTATGGCGCCGCGCAGGATCTCCGCCTGGTAGGCGGCGGTGTTGAGCGCAAAGGCAAAGACGCCGCAGTTGAACGCGTCCTTGAAAAAATCCCAGAGACCAACCGACTGGAGTTCGACGCGGAACGAGCCCAATCCGTAGTAGACCAGATAGGTCTGGACCAGCAACGGCGTGCCGCGGAAGAAATAGACATAGCAATAGGCGAGGCCGGACAGGACCCGGTTGCTGGACATACGCCCGTAAGCGACAGGCACCGACAGTATCGCACCCAGCACCATCGATATGGAAACCAGCGCGAGCGTTACCCCAAGCCCTCGCAAATAGGCTGGCGCATATTTGGCGAAGAAGTCGGCATTCCAGGCAAGGACCAGATAGCTGACGATGCCGATGCCGAACAAAATCCACAGGCAGACCAGCGCATAACCGACGATACGCCTGCGCGGCCAGCCGCGTTCCCGTGGCGGGGGCCGTTCGACCATTGTGGCCGTGGCGCTCATCGCTGGGCCTCCCGCCGGCCAAGCGAGCGCAGAATCGCGCTGGTGGCGAAGGACGACACGACGGCCAGGCCAAGAAAGACCAGGGAGGCGACGCCAAAGAACAGGAAAGCGTGCTTGGTGACGCGGGCGGCAATGCTGGCATTGCGCAGCGTTTCAGCGAGGCCGACGACCGACACGAGCGAGGTGTCCTTGAGCAAGCTCAGCCAGCAGTTCTCCAGGCCGGGAAAGGCGATGCGCAGCAGCTGCGGCACGATCACCTTGCGCATGGTCAGCCAGTTGGAAAGACCGATGGCATAGCCGCCCTCATACTGGCCTTTGGGAATGGCACGGAAGGCGGAGAGGAAAACCTCGCTGGCATAGGACGAGAAGATCAGCGCAAGCACGATCATCCCGGCGACGAAGCTGTTGACGTCGATGGTGGCATCCGGCCTGAAATACCGGATGAGATGCTGCAGCAGGATCGGCATGCCGAAGAAGAACAGGAAAAGCGTCACCAGCTCCGGCAGGCCGCGAAAGACCGTGGTGTAGATGTTGGCGGCAAGGCGCAGCGAGGGTTCTTCGGACTGCTTGGCGAGTGCAATGAAAAAGCCGATCGTCAATCCGATGGGCAGCGTGGCAAGCGCAAGCGCGACGGTGATCAGTGCGCCATAGGCGATATCGTCAAGCCAGCCATCGGGTCCCCAACTGAGAAGTGTCCATATGCTCTGGGCTGGCATTGACCGGTCTTATCTCCACGGCGTTCCCGAGACGAATAGAAAGACGGCGGGGAAATTCCCCGCCGTCTTGACCCCTGGTTTATCAGGACTCGGCGCCGAAGACGTCGAACTTGAAGTACTTGTCGTTGATTTCCTTGTATTTTCCATTGGCGCGGATGGCATCGATGGCCGAATTGAGCTTGTTGACCAGATCGGTCTCGCCCTTGCGTACGGCAATGCCGGCGCCCGGCCCGAAAATCTCGACCGGTTGCGGCG
>NZ_RZRQ01000313.1:0-6944 GCF_003997785.1 Mesorhizobium sp. M7D.F.Ca.US.004.01.2.1
ATCCTGGCGATCTTCGGCCTCGGCCTGCCGGCCTTCGTGCTGATCAAGGCCTTCACGCCGGGTTACTTCGCCCGCGAGGACACACGCACGCCGATGATGTTTGCCGCCATCTCGGTGGCGGTGAACGTCACCACGGCGCTGACGCTGTTTCCAAGGATGGGGGCGCCCGGCATTGCGGTGGCCTCCGCAGTCGCCGGCTGGGTCAACGCGCTGATGCTGCTCGGCGTCCTGATCCGGCGCGGCCATTGGGGCCGCGACGTGCCGCTGATGAAACGCATTCCACGTCTGGTGCTGTCGGCGGTGGTGATGGGAACGGCCCTCTATTTTGCCGAACACTGGTTCGCCGTCAGGCTCGGCCTGGGCTCGCCGCTGGTCGTCAAGGCGACGACGCTGCTGTCGCTGGTTGCCGGCGGAGCGCTGCTCTACTTCATAACCGCGTTTGCCACCGGCGGCGCCGATTTCGGCATGATCCGGCGCAATGTCAAACGCGGATCGGGCAAGTCGGCGCCACCGGTCGCAGAGACCGAACTGGACGAGTAGAGCGCCAGATCCACCTGCAGCGCCGTCTTGATCGCGGCGCCGTCTTCGTCCATAAGCGCGCCGTCGAAAGACTTTCGCCGCGCGCGAAACGGCCCTCCACAAGCCATGAGGACAATCATGACCGCCTTCAAGCCACTCGTCTTTTCCGGGGTCCAGCCGACCGGCAATCTGCATCTCGGCAACTATCTCGGCGCCATCAAGAAATTCGTCGCCCTGCAGGACACATCCGACTGCATCTATTGCGTCGTCGACCTGCATTCGCTGACAGCCCAACTCGTCTATGAAGACCTCGCCGACCAGACGCGGTCGATCACCGCGGCGTTCCTGGCTTCGGGCATCGACCCGAAGAAGCATATCGTCTTCAACCAGTCGCGGGTCATGCAGCATGCGGAGCTCGCCTGGATCTTCAATTGCGTGGCGCGCATCGGCTGGATGAACCGTATGACGCAGTTCAAGGACAAGGCCGGCAAGGACCGCGAGAACGCATCGCTCGGCCTGCTAGCCTATCCCTCCCTGATGGCTGCGGACATTCTGCTCTACCGTGCCACCCACGTCCCGGTGGGTGAGGACCAGAAGCAGCACCTGGAGCTGACCCGCGACATCGCGCAGAAGTTCAACAATGACTTCTCCGACCGCATCGCCGCCCTTGGCGTCGGCGTCGAGATGCAGGTCGGCGAGGAGACCGTGAACGGCTATTTCCCGCTGACCGAACCGGTCATCGGCGGGCCGGCGGCGCGCATCATGTCGTTGCGCGACGGTTCCAAGAAGATGTCGAAGTCGGACCCGTCGGATCTGTCGCGCATCAACCTGACCGACGACGCCGATGCCATCTCGAAGAAGATCCGCAAGGCCAAGACCGACCCGGAAGCGCTGCCGAGCGAGCTGGACGGTCTGGCTAGCCGGCCGGAGGCGGAAAACCTTGTCGGCATCTATGCGGGTCTCGCCGAGATGTCGAAGGCGGACGTGCTGAAAGAGTTCGCCGGCCAGCAGTTTTCGGTGTTCAAGCCGGCACTGGCCGACCTTGCGGTGGAAAAGCTGGCGCCGATCGCCAGCGAGATGCGCCGCATTTCCGACGACCGTGCCTATGTCGACGCGGTGCTCAAGGACGGCGGCGAGCGTGCCGGCGTGCTGGCCGAAGCGACGATGAAGACGGTGCGCGACATCATCGGGCTGCTGCAGGCCTAATTCCCACAGTCAGCGCACTGCACAATATTGGCCCAAGGCCGGCGGCTTGCCGCCGGTCCGCCGCAGTGGCAGATTGCGGCCGATAAAGCATCGAGTAGATAGACATGGTCTCCAAACGCCTCAGCCGCGAAGCCGGCCATCGCCGCAAGTTCCTGGCGATCATCGACGACACGCCGGAGTGTGAGCGCGCCGTCGCCTATGCCTCGAAGCGGGCGCAGAGCACCAGCGGCACGCTGGTGCTGCTCTATGTGATCGAGCCGGATGATTTCCAGCACTGGCTGGGCGTCGAGAAGATCATGCGCGAGGAGGCGACCGCCACGGCGCGCGCAGCACTCGACACTTATGCCAACAAGGTGCGCCAGAAGCTTGGCATCGAGCCTGAGATGGTGGTGCGCGAAGGCAAGCCGACGGAAGAGATCCACAAGCTGATCGAAGAAGACCAGGACATCGCCATCCTGGTGCTGGCCGCCGGTGCGGGCAAGGAAGGCCCGGGGCCGCTGGTCGGCGCTGTGGCCGGCAAGGGTGCGGCCTTCCCGATCCCGGTGACCGTGGTGCCGCAGAATCTGTCGGACGAGGAGATCGACAGCCTCGCATGAGGCTGCTTCGAGCGCGTCCCGGGGCGCGCAAAAACATTCCGCCAGCCAGCCCTTCCGGCGATGCGTTTCGCTTGAATGTCCAGCCAATTGAGCCTATTTAGAATTATTCCAAACTAGCTGCCCGCAACGGGCACGGAGATGGCCATGTTCATCCAGACCGAATCGACGCCGAACCCGGCGACGCTGAAATTCCTGCCTGGCAAGGAAGTGCTTCTGGAAGGCACCGCCGATTTCCGCGATGCCGACAGCGCCGCTATTGCCTCGCCGCTGGCTGGCCGGCTGTTCGAGATTCCCGGCGTCACCGGTGTTTTCTTTGGCTATGACTTCATCACCGTGTCCAAGGACGGCCCCGACTGGCAGCATCTGAAGCCGGCTATCCTTGGTGCCATCATGGAGCATTTCATGTCCGGCGCGCCTGTCATGGCCAAGGCCGGCCCAGCCGCCGAGACCAGCCAGACCGGTGAGTTCTATGACAAGGCCGACGAGGAGTTGGTCATCACCATCAAGGAACTGCTCGACACGCGGGTGCGCCCGGCGGTCGCCCAGGATGGTGGCGACATCACCTTCCGCGGCTTCGAGAACGGCACGGTATTCCTGCACATGAAAGGCGCCTGCGCCGGCTGCCCGTCATCGACGGCGACGCTGAAGCACGGCATCCAGAACCTACTGCGCCACTTCGTGCCGGAAGTGCAGCAGGTCGAGCAGGTCTCCTGACCGCTCTCCTGCCGGCAGACACTTCCATCGCAAACAACAAAAAACCGGGCCGAATTGCCCGGTTTTCTGTTTGGGACGTCCGTTGTTGCCTAGACGGTCCGCGTACGAAAGCTGCCTCTATCTGATCATGATTTTCACGAGAACCGGTACTGGTTTCTCGGCATCATGACCTAAAGAACAATGACCTTGGCGCCGACCGAGGCGCGGTCATAGAGGTCGATAATATCCTGATTCATCAGGCGAATGCAGCCTGACGACATTGCCTTGCCGATCGAATTCCATTCCGGGCTGCCGTGCAGGCGATAGCCCGAATCACCGCCCTTGTTGAACAGGTACATGGCGCGCGCACCAAGCGGGTTCTTCAGGCCCGGCTCCATGCCGCCAGCAAACTTTTCCAGTTCGGGCTGGCGCTGGATCATCTGCCTCGGCGGCGTCCAGGTTGGCCACTCGCGCTTCAGCGCGATATGGGCGGTGCCGTGCCACTCGAAACCCTCGCGGCCAACGCCGATGCCGTAGCGAATTGCCCTTCCATCACCCTCGATGAAGTAGAGGAACTTGTTCTGCGTATCGACGATGATGGTGCCCGGCTTTTCCGGGCTGTCGTAGTTCACTTCCTGCCGATGGTACTTCATCGGCACTTTCTCGATCGGGATGCGTGGCAACTGGTAACCGGCGTCGGTGACCGCGCCGTAGTCGTTGGAGAATATCTGCGAGCCGATGGTGCTGCAACCGGCGATAGCAGTGGAAAGCGCCAGTGCGGCGACAATTGCAAACGACTTCATGCGCATCAGGTGATCCGGTGCCCCGCCCCAACTTCGGCGGCACGAGTCGGCCGCTTTCTCACCATCATTCATGCTGGCATTTGCTTTGCTTGCCAAGCGCGCGATGCCTATATGCCGGAGTTGACGTGCTGGTAAGCATATCACTATGGCATTTCGGCAACAGCCCTCACAGGATTGTGAAGGAAATTCAAGGGGCCAAGTCCACGGGCTCCTGAGAATCGAGGAGAATCGTCATGAACGTCGGTGACGCCGCCCACCGCTCCGGCCTGCCGGCCAAGACCATCCGCTACTATGAGGAGATCGGCCTGATCGCCCCGGCGCGCGCCGCCAACGGCTACCGCGACTATTCCGGAGACGACATCCACCGGCTGGCCTTTCTGCGTCGCGCCCGCAATCTCGGCTTTTCCATCGACGATTGTCGCCAGCTGATGGCGCTCTACCAGGACCGCAGCCGCGCCAGCCACGACGTGCGCGAGATCGCCGCCGCCCATGTCACGGCGATCGAGGAGAAGGTGCGCGAGCTGCAGTCGATGCGCTCGACCCTGCAGAAACTGATCCATGCCTGCCACGGCGACGAAAGGCCGGATTGTCCGATCCTTGATGACATGGCGGGCGCCGCCATGCTCGACGACAAGGCCGCTTCAGCGAGACCTTAGGAAGAAACTGCCGAAAGCCGGCCGTCGACCGTGTTTGTCATCAGCCACGACGTGCCCTGACACGAGATAGCGGAATAGCGGACCTGTTGAGGCCTGCGGCTTCGGTCAAACGGGGCAGCCTGAAACACACACGATGGCCGTAGCCGTCGTGAGCTTTTCGCGCTTCACCAGCGTCGGTCGTTCATAAGTCTTCTTCATGAGATGTCCCCCAATGCCCCGGAGAAGTGGCGCATTTGGGCACACGGATTGTCAAGTCGACGCTAAAGAAGGCCTGCCACAGCCGGCACGCAGTTCAATCGGCACAATTCTCTTCGGCATCTGGGCGCGTCAATCTGCCGCTCTATGTCTTCCTTGTCGCAATGATCAAGGATGGAGATTGGCATGGATCGGCGATTGCTTCTAACTGGAATGCTTGGACTGGCCGGGGCTGCGACCGTGATCGCTATTGCGCGTCCTGCCATCGCGTTGGCCGGCATTCCGAATAAGGGACCCGGCATTCTCGATGAACTCGACAAACCGTCCGACGCCATCCTCGACCAGGATGGTCCTGATGTCCAAGACGGCATCGAGCCCGTGCGCTGGTATCGCAGGAGGCGCCGCCGCGGCTGGAGACGGGTTTGCCGTCGCTATTGGCGTCACGGTTACTGGCGCCGTAGATGTTTCCGCAGATCCTTCTGGATCCGCTTCTGACGAAAGCCGGCAGACGCGAAGCTCTCGGCATCCGCCGGGGCTCTCGTTGTCGATATTGGCTAGACTTCCAGCCAAGGAAAAAGGCCCGCCACCATCGGGCAGCGGGCAGATTCTGGAGTGCCAGGGGATCAACCCAGCAATTGGTCAACGAGCGGGCCACGGGTTGGTTGCAAGCGGCACGCAGGCCGACTGAGCGTTTTTAACCAAGTCGCAGGGCTGGAGGCGGTTCGGCGCGCCTTAATATTCGATCAAATAAAGTAGCGGAGCGCCCAATGGACATTTTCAAAACTGTCAGGTCTTTTCATGTAAAACTCAGACCTGACCCTTACTTTCCGAGTATAGATGGAAAGAAGCGGCCCGGCAGCCTTTCCTTTGGGTGGACTTGCTACCGGGCCTGACCGGAGCGGGGTGTAGTGGGGGAGCTCCGGCTGCCTCCCGAAATACCACTTTCTCTTTATATGCGCTCTAGCTAATTTAATGGGAACTACGCGCGACCCGGTAACCGGCTGCACCCATCACGGGAAAGTGAACGTGACGTCGCTGTGGAGTTCTGATCATTGGATGCCTCCCATTGAAGGAGGTCCCCCATGCCTGCTTATGCCATTCTTGCTTTGGCTATTATCGGTGAGGTTGTCGCAACGAGCGCTATGAAAGCCTCAGAGGGCTTCACCAGGCCTGGCCCGTCGATATTGGTGCTGCTCGGTTACGCAGCGGCATTTTTCTTTCTGTCCCAGGTCCTGGATCGGATACCGGTTGGCGTCGCCTATGCAGTATGGGCGGGCGGCGGCATTGTTCTGGTCGCGTTGGTCGCCTGGATTGTCTATGGGCAAAGACCCGACCTGGCAGGCTTCGTCGGCATGGGCCTGATCCTGGCCGGCGTATTGGTTCTAAACCTACTGTCCAAAGCGAGCGCCCATTAATTGGGCCGGGTTTGTCAGGTGCGCGCATTACCGGGCGCGCCGCTAAGCCCGCTGTATGGTGAGCGCTGGTTTTGTTCGGAGGCGGAAGCTCGCGTCGCAGGCTGGCGCAAGGCAAGGCGATAGGCCATTACGTTACGGCAACCAATATATGATGACTGACTAAAGTGCGGAACGTCCAACAAACATTTGTGGAACCTTTACAGGCCTCTCAGACCTTTGCGTGCGGAAGACAAGACTTTAGTCCTGCTGTCTTATATTTTGGAGCGGACGTTACGGCGCTACACAAGGCTGGCCTCCACGGGGTCAAGGCCGTTTATATCTACGCCTGGATAGGGACTTCAGTCTTAATTGAGTAATCTCTAATGTATCTATAGCATTGGGCAATGCGGGGGACGATCCCAATCGCCAAAAGCCTAATCCCGCGATGGCCGGTGCCCACTCAACTCCTAGTATACCCCAGCACCGGCCATCCTTTTGGGCATATTTGAGATTGGTTGACATAACGGAACGTCCAGTGGACATTCGCGCAAACGTCAGACCTTGGTTGGTGAGGCGCAAGGCTTTGGTCCCTGCTGTCTTATAATTAAGAACGGAAGTTGATCGGCGCGACACATCAAGTCGATTTGCGCTGACGATCCCTTTGTTTTTCGAGGAACAGCTTGGCGTGTTCCGCCCAATCAGCCGCCGTGACTTTGTGCTCCTGAACGGACTTTCCGAAAGCCTTGCGCAGAGCGTCAAGGTCAAAGGCCCACATTTGTTCGCCTTCGGTGCTGTTCGATTTTGCGTCGCCCGTCCCCATGGAAACGATGGTATGCACCGCAAGTTCAATCTTTCAAGGATCAATGCCTGACTTCTTTTGGG
>NZ_RZRQ01000314.1:0-6918 GCF_003997785.1 Mesorhizobium sp. M7D.F.Ca.US.004.01.2.1
TCTACAAGGGCGCCGACACGGTGATCGCTGCTCCCGATGGCAAGGCGGCGATCAATTCCAATGGCGCGGCATGGCTGGCCACAGCCGGGTCAGGTGACGTGCTGTCGGGCATCATTGCCGGTCTGCTCGCACAAGGCATGCCGCTCTTCGAGGGCACCTGCGCGGCGGTGTGGCTGCATGCCGAAGCCGGCAGCCGGTTCGGACCCGGCCTGATCGCCGAGGATCTGCCGCTGGCGCTGGTGCCGGTGTTGCGCGAACTCTTCGACGCGCGCACAGCTGCTCAATGAACCGCACCCTGGCTCTGGTGCTCGCCACTCTCTTTGGCGCCTTCGTGGCGTCGACGGCGCGCGCCGAAGGCCCTGTGACCATCGTCGACGATCCATCGGTGCTCGCCGCTCTCGATGCCAGGGGTTTCGGCTTCGCCGACGTGTTCGGGGTCGACGGCGAGGACGGTCTGAAGACGCTCTACGACGAGGCGCCAGCCTATCACGCCATCGTCGAAACGGTTGCCTCCGATGTTGCGGCACTGCGCGCCGAGATGAAGGCCGGCGGGCGGCCGCTCTACGAGATCACCGACGGCAATGTCGGCCGCATCATGGACATGCGCTGGCTGAAGACCGATGCCGCGCGCTTTCGGCTGGTCGGCGTCGTCAACCGGCTCGACCGTCGCGACTTCGCCGTGCTGCAGGGCGACAAGAGCTGCGGTGAGGTGCGCTTCATCTATCGCCTGGCCTACAGTTTTCGCAAAAACGGCAAGCTGCTGGCGTCGCGCCTGCCGTTCAATTTCAATGCCGTCTACAGCGCCGCGCCCGATGCCGATGGCGGCTGCGTCGGCACTGCTGGGCGCTGGACGCCACAGCTTGACGAGAGCGTCGATGCCGGCTGGCTGACCGGCGGGCCGCTGGGGAAGGCCGGGCTGACCTTCAAGCAACTGGAGCTCAATGCACAGGTGGTGCGCTTTCCCTCCGGCCAGGAAACCGAGTTCGGCGGTCAGGCTGCCTATCTCATGCGGATATTCGGCATCGATGGCGCTGATATCAGCGAGAAGCCGCTGGAGAACACGCCCGACACCGCAGGGCTCTCGCAGGACGCGGCGCTGAAAGCACGGCTCGCGGCCTATGTCGGCGCCAATCTGCCGGCGATCGATGAAGGCGTCTATGAAATTCCCGACGAGTTCCTGGCCAGGAAAATCATCTCATGGTCGACTTTCGGCAGTGCGCGGCAGGCCAATCATCCGTATACGCAATTATTCCAGGCCAAGGAATTCGCATCGCTCGATTATTCCACCCTGAAACTGGTGCGCACGCCGGAAGCGCTGGTCGAGCGGCTGGACAATGGCGCCTGCCAGGGCTGCCATCAGGCTGGTTCAACCGCCGGGTTCCATTTCATCGGCCTCGACGATAAGACGACGTCGCCGTTGAACCGCATCGAGGTCGGCATTTCACCGCATCTTCATGCCGAGATTCCGCGCCGCCAGGCCTGGCTCAGCACCACCGCAGAGGGCAGGGAGCCGAACCGCTTCCGTCCGCTCTCCTTTGCGCCGCCGGCGGCCTGGACGGGTACCGTGGTCGACTACGCGCCGGCCGAAATGGCTATGCCGTGCCTGATGCCGGAAGATGCGGCCCGCTTCAGCGCAAGCTGGCAATGCGGCGGCGGCACGGTCTGCACGCCGCTCGCCACCGCTTCAGGCGTGCGCATCAAACTGGCGCAATGCCTGCTCCCCAAGGACAGCGCTGACATGTTTTCCGGGCATCCTTGTCTGACCGGCTCGATCGCCAGCAATGCGGCGCAGCCTTTCAACGACCGCTACAGCATATCAGGCCAGTTCGCGGCCTTCGCACCGGATATCTCGCGCACCGCTTACACCTGCCGCCCGCCGAAGATTGGCGTGCCGGGCGGCATCGCCTATCGCGGCTGCGATGACAAGGACCGTGCCTTCGCGACCTTCAAAGCTGGCAAGCCGATGCCGAACGAGATCTGCGGGCTGGTCGGTGGCAAGAAGTTCGACATCTGCGTGGCCACCAACAATTTCGACCAGTGCCTTGGCGGCGCCGTCAATCGCGGCAACCGGCCGGCCTGTTCGGCCGATCATTTCTGCCGCGAGGACTATATGTGCCAGTCGCTGCCACCGGACACGCCTGGCATCGGCAAAGTCAAAGGCATCGGCTTCTGCTCGCCGACCTACTTCATCTTCCAGATGCGTATCGACAATCACGCGACGCCTTGGGGCAGCCCTGTCCGCGCCACCATGGGGGCGGGGTTCGGCGCGGCTGAAGAGGAGTAAGCTGCCAGCGCCTCAAAGTGGGATGTTGTCGTGCTTCTTCCAGGGGTTCTGCATGTCCTTGTTGCGCAGCATGCGCAGTGCCCGGGCAAGGCGGCGGCGGGTCGAGTGCGGCATGATCACCTCGTCGACATAGCCGCGTTCGGCGGCGACGAAAGGCGACAGGAAGCGATCCTCGTAAGCCTTTGTATGGGCTGCGATCTTTTCAGCGTCGCCGATGTCCTTGCGGTAGATGATTTCGACCGCGCCCCTAGCGCCCATCACCGCGATCTGCGCCGTCGGCCAGGCATAATTCATGTCGCCGCGCAGATGTTTCGAGGCCATCACGTCATAGGCGCCGCCATAGGCTTTTCTGGTGATGACGGTGATCTTCGGCACGGTGGCTTCGGCATAGGCGAACAGGAGTTTCGCGCCATGCTTGATCAGGCCGCCATATTCCTGCGCCGTGCCGGGCAGGAAGCCTGGGACGTCGACGAAGGTGACGATCGGGATCGAAAAACAATCGCAGAAGCGCACAAACCGCGCTGCCTTGCGGCTGGCGTCGGAATCGAGCACGCCGGCCAGCACCATCGGCTGGTTGGCGACGAAGCCGACGGTGCGGCCCTCGACCCGCCCGAAGCCGGTGACGATGTTCTTGGCGAAATTCTGCTGGATCTCGAAGAAATCGCCTTCATCGGCGACCTTCATGATCAGTTCCTTGATGTCGTAGGGCTTGTTGGCGTTGTCGGGGATCAGCCGGTCGAGCGACAAATCATGGTCGGTGACCGACTGGTAGCATTCGATCTCGGGAAGCTCCGATGTGTTGGAGGCCGGTAGCAGATCGACCAGCCGGCGCATCTGCAACAGTGCCTCGACATCATTGTCATAGGCGCCGTCGGCGATCGACGATTTGGTCGTGTGGACGGAAGCGCCGCCGAGGCTCTCGGCGGTCACCGTTTCGTTGGTCACGGTCTTCACCACATCCGGCCCGGTGACGAACATGTAGGAGGTGTCGCGCACCATGAAGATGAAGTCGGTCATGGCAGGCGAATAGACGTCGCCGCCGGCGCAAGGCCCCATGATCACCGAAATCTGTGGAATCACGCCGGAGGCGAGCACGTTGCGCTGAAAGATCTCGGCATAGCCGCCAAGCGCCGCCACGCCCTCCTGGATGCGCGCGCCGCCGGCATCATAAAGCCCGATGATCGGTGCACGGTTGCGCAGCGCCATCTCCTGCACCTTGATGACCTTCTCGGCATGGGCTTCCGACAGCGAGCCGCCGAACACGGTGAAGTCCTTGGCGAAGAGGTAGACCGGGCGGCCATTGACGGTGCCCCAGCCGGTGACGACGCCGTCGCCGGCGATCTTGGTCTTCTCCATGCCGAAATCGGTCGAACGATGCTCGACAAACATGTCGAATTCCTCGAACGAGCCCTCGTCGAGAAACACCTCGATGCGTTCGCGCGCGGTGAGCTTACCCTTCTTGTGCTGGGCGTCGATGCGAGCCTGGCCGCCACCCATGCGGGCGATCTCGCGGCGGCGCTCGAGTTCCTTCAGCACGTCTTTCATCGATTACCTCCCAAGCCAGCGGCATTTCGTGGTAATCGTGCCGGCAAGCGAGCGCAAGCGCCGCTTGCGCCATGCGTTTTGCTGCGCTGCAACATGAAGCCCCTTGCAATTGGGGGCGAACTCAGCCATATGCAGCCCATAGGCGCTTGGGCCGGGAACGAATCCGGCCTTCTCGACGAATGAGACTGGTTGCGTCTGTTTTCCCTCTTTCCGGTATATCGGCCCCTCTTTCCGGTACATCACAAAGCGGCGAAAAAGCCCCGTGGCATGATGCCTGCGGGCACGACAGCGCAGCCGAGTGGACGTTACCGTCCGCCCGCCTTGTCGTTTCATATCAATTTTTTCGACGGCAGGTTGCGCCCTGCCGCCATCGATGTTTGCGGCCAGAAGCCGCGTGAAAGAAGATTATTTTGACCAACGAAAACACTTTGCCCGGTAGCAACACTGCGGAACTCACCGGTTTCGCGGCACTGGGTATTACGGGCGCGCTGCTCAAGGCCACCCACAACGCCGGCTTCACCGAGCCGAAGCCGATCCAGGCGCAGGCGATCCCGCCGCAGATGGAAGGCCGTGACATTTTCGGCATCGCCCAGACCGGCTCTGGCAAGACCGCGGCCTTCGCGCTGCCGATCCTGTCGAAGATCATCGCCCTCGGCACCAAGCGCCGGCCGAAGACGGCGCGTGCGCTGATTCTGGCGCCGACGCGCGAACTCGCCGTGCAGATCGAAGACACCATCAAGATCCTCGCCAAGGGCGCGCATGTCTCGACCGCGCTCGTGCTTGGCGGTGTCTCCCGCTTCAGCCAGGTGAAGAAGGTTGCTCCCGGCGTCGACATCCTGATCGCAACGCCCGGTCGGTTGACCGATCTGGTGCGTGAAGGCGACCTCGTGCTTGCCGACACCAAATGGCTGGTGCTGGACGAAGGCGACCGCATGCTCGACATGGGCTTCATCAATGACGTCAAGCGCATCGCCAAGGCGACCGCGCCCGATCGTCAGACGGTGCTGTTCTCGGCGACCATGCCCAATGAAATCGCCGAACTGGCCAAGGGCCTCTTGAAGAACCCGATCCGCGTCGAAGTCGCGCCGCAAAGCACGGCAGCGGCCGAAATCGTGCAAGGCGTCGTCTTTGCCCGCACCAAGCAGAAGCGCCAGGTGCTGTCGACGATGCTCGCCGATGAGGCGATGAAGTCCGTCATCATTTTTTCGCGCACCAAGCATGGTGCCGACAGGGTGACCAAGGACCTCGAGCGCGACGGCTTCAAGGCCGCGGTCATCCATGGCAACAAGTCGCAGAATGCACGTCAGAAGGCGCTCAACGATTTCCGCGAGGGCTCGGTGCGCATTCTGGTGGCGACCGACATTGCGGCGCGCGGCATCGACGTGCCCGGCATCAGCCATGTCGTGAATTTCGATCTGCCTGACGAAGCGGAGAGCTACGTTCACCGTATCGGCCGCACCGGCCGCAACGGCATGGACGGCATCGCTATCACGCTTTGCGATCCTTCCGAGAACAGCAAGCTGCGCCAGGTCGAGCGCATCATCCGCACCAAGCTGCCGATCGTTGCCGACCATCTCGGCAGCCCGGATCCGGTACGCAATCCGGCTGAAAAGAACGAACGCTTCGAGCCGGCCAATGACCGCAACGACCGCAATGGTCGTCGCGACGGCAGGCGGCCCGGTGGCGAGAACAAAGGCAACGGCTTTGGCAAGAAGCGCTTTGGCGACAAGCCAGCTTTCGCTGGCGAGCGCAAGCCGGAAGGCGCCAAGCCGGCCTTCAAGGGCAATAACAAGCGCCGCTTCGGCGGCAAGCGCCCGGCTGCGCGGGCTGCGTAAGCCAGACCGCGTTGTAATCAGTTAGGCTTGGCCTGGCTGATTGCCGAGACCGACTAGGAAAGGGCGGCTGAAGCGATGCTTCTGTCGCCCTTTTTTCATCTGCTACTTCACCACTGCCTCGACCCAGACGGCAATCCTTTGCGCCAGAAAGGCCGTGGTCGACGGCGACAGGGCGTCGCCGGCGATGACATGGTTGTCGGGGTCGCCGGTGTCGTCGACCGGAACCAGTTCATGCGGCGCGCCCCAGCGCCCGGCGATTTCGCGGGTGCGGTCGGGCCGCACCACTTTGTCCGAATCCGAGAAGATGAACAAAGCAGGGATGGTCGCCTTTTCAATCGGCGCGCCATAGGCGAGCTCGGTCAGCGCCTGCATCGGCAAGGTCGCCTCGATCGGATAGCGGGTGGTCCAGAATTTTTCATGCAGCGCGTTGCGTGGCAAGAAGCTGTGTTCCTTGCCGGCGACGAGTTTTGCAATCTGTTTGCCCCACGGCATGGTCAGGATTTCGGCGCCCGAAGCCTTCACGCCGAAATTCGGCGAGATGAACGCGATCGCGGCGACGCCGTCCGAAGCGCCCGGCTGCGTCGCCGCCCATACCGCCAGCGAGCCGCCGGTCGACGTGCAGATGACGATCACCTTGTCGCCGATCGCCCGGCCGATGGCGAGCGCCTCCTCATAGTCGTTGACCCAGGCATTGATGCTGCCTTGCGTCATCGCCGCGCCGTCCTGCCCATGACCGGTGAGGCGGGTGTAGAAGAGGTTGGCGTCGAGCTGGTCGGCCACGTCGTCGGGCAGTGGGCGGACCTCGCCCTTCGATGCGGAAAAGCCGTGTATGTAGACGATCGACAGCGGCGTCTTGGCATGCACCATCGGATTGGCCCAGACGATCTCCTTCTCCAGCCCGTCGCGGATTCCGGGTACCGCAGCTTCCACCTTTGCCACATAGGCCTGCGGATCGTCGCCGATGACCGAGGGATCGAAACGGATCGTGGTGTCGACGGGAACGCGTGGGCCGAGCACGAAGGCCAGTGCGAGGATGGCGACAAGGCCCAGCACAGCAAGCACGATCCGTCGCCCCATCGCAGACTCCACGCAACACGATTTCAACCTATGGCGGCGGCCACCAACAGGCAACGGCGGCCGAAGCCGAGCGCCTGCCAACTTCGTCAACGGATCTATTCGATTGGCGGCTTGCGGTCGTAATGCAGCGGCCGCGCCTTCCAGCTGGTCGTCAGGCTGATCACCCCTCTGCACAGC
>NZ_RZRQ01000315.1:0-6914 GCF_003997785.1 Mesorhizobium sp. M7D.F.Ca.US.004.01.2.1
CCTTGACGAAAGCGTCCGCCGCCTCGCGCAGGCTGGCGTCCAGGCTCTCGGCGGAAAGGTGCTTGGTGTCGAGACCGATCAGCGCGCCATAAAGCGGCGCCAGCGGCATGTCGGCGTCACTGGCGATCTGCTCGACCTGGCCGCGCATTTCGGGCGTCACATCGGCCATGGCGAGCAACAGGCGCTCGCGCTCGGGCAAGTCCTGCCTGGCCTTCGCGGCAAAGAAGAGTTGCGGCAGGGCGCTCTCGACATAAGGCAGCTGTTTTCCACGCGACAGGTCATAGACCTCCTGCTGCACCAGTGTCAGCACCGAGCGGATTTCGAGCCCGTCGGTGCCGAGATATTTGGTCAGCGCCGTCGTGAACGGCGAGTTCTGGCCAGTTCCGTCGGCGGCCGTCTCACCCGGTGCGGCGGAAAAGGCAAACAGGATGTTTTCGGCGCGGCCAGTCCGGCCGAGACCCGGCCGAACTTTTTCCGCGACATCCTTTGCCAGCGATGTCGCACCTCGACCTTCGCCCACCGTGCCCGAAAACGGATCGCTGCGGCAGGCGTCGAGCATGATCAGGCCGACCTTGGCCGTGGCGGCCACGGTGTCGCGCACCTCCTCCAGCGGCAGGCTGGTTTTCTCCAGCGCATCGAGCGAGGAGGCGTCGGCGTCGACCGGGAGCAGCCGGTTGTCGCCAGAGATTTCGACGCCGTGGCCGGAGAAATAGACCAGCGCCACGTCGGCGCCTTTGGCATCGTCTCGAAAATCGTCGAGCGCGCGGCGCATGCGCCGCAGGTCGCGGTTGGTTTCGAGAACGACCTCGAAGCCGAGCTTCTTCAGCACCGCTCCCATCGCCTCGCCGTCATGGACCGGATTGGCAAGCGGCCGGATCAGGCGGTAGTCGTCGTCGGCTATGACCAGGGCCACGCGCCGCTCAGCCACCGCGGTGGCGGTGGTCATGAGCATCAGCAGCAAGGCAAAAAGCAAACGCAAGTCGAACCGCCCCCCGGCTTGTCCATTTGCGCGAACATTCCACCTCTTTATGGCATGAGCAAGCCGGGCTTTTGCCGGAAAACCAGCGCTTTCAGGCAGCCCGCATCGGCTTCAGAGCCTCGCTCCAGCGCAACAGCTCGTCGAGCATGGTTTTGGCTCCGCCCTGCACCTGTTCGCTGGCGTTGAAGGCGCCGTTCTCGTCGAGCAGTTTCTGATACATCGGCAGCGCGACGCCTTCCGAGATTGGCATGACACCCACCGAGGTCAGCAGCGGCTTCAGCGCTTGCGCCGCGCGCAGGCCGCCGGAGACGCCGCCATAGCTGAAAATGGCGGCAGCTTTGTACTTCCATTCGCGCGAGAGATAGTCGATCGCGTTGACGATCGCCGGCGCCACGAAATAATTGTATTCCGGCGCCACGAAGACGAAGGCATCGGCGGCGTCGATCGACTTGGACCAAGCCTTGGTATGGTCGTTCTGGTAATTGCCAAGCCTTGGATGGTGCGGTTCGTCCAGCACCGGAAGCTTGAACGTATCGATGTCGGTCAGCACCGGCTCGAACTTTCCATGCTCGCGCGCGAAGCTCTCCAGCCACTCGGCAAAAACCGGTCCGGCGCGGCCCGGCCGCGTGCTGCCGATGATGATGTTCAACTGGTGCTTCAAGGCGGGCTCCTGCGGTGGCGGTATCTATTGGTGACTGCCACCTAAGGCATGCCGCTCGGGGCAACAAGAAGGCACTTCGCGGTAACCGGTCACATTCCGGAGAGCAGGAGCCTTGCCGTTCGGTCACATGGACGCCTGCTTTGCGGCCCACTACATTGGGTCATCAGCGGAGCACAGCATGGACATCCAGCCCGCCCCCTTCGTCCCCCCCGGCGCCGAAGCCGCGCACGACGCCGCCCTCGACGCTGGAGATGATCCGCATCGTCTACCGCAACCCGCTCGAACTGTGGGGTGAGCATACCTACAACGAGCCCTGGATTTCGGCGAACGGCGTTGGCGGACATCTGATCGTCGCCAACGATCCCGGCCTGATCCGCCACGTGCTGGTCGACAACGCCAAGAACTACAAGATGGCGACGGTGCGCCAGAAGATCCTGCGGCCGATCCTGCGCGACGGCCTGCTGACCGCCGAGGGCGAGGTCTGGAAGCGGTCGCGCAAGGCGATGGCGCCGGTGTTCACGCCGCGCCACATCTTCGGCTTCGCCCAGCCGATGCTGAGCCGCACGCAGGACTTCGTCACCCGTTACGAAGACGGCGGCACGTCTGATATCGCCTATGACATGACGCTGCTCACCTATGACATCCTGGCCGAGACGCTGTTTTCCGGCGAGATCGCTGGTGAGCCCGGCAGTTTCGCCAACGAGATCGACCGCCTGTTCGAGACCATGGGCCGTGTCGACCCGCTCGACCTGTTGCGCGCGCCCGACTGGCTGCCGCGTCTCACCCGCATCCGTGGCCGCAAGACCATGGCCTATTTCCGCAAGATCGTCACCGACACGGTCAAGATGCGCGAAGCGAAATTCAAGCGCGACCCCGATGCCGTGCCGCAGGATTTCTTGACGCTGCTGCTCAAGGCCGAGGGGCCGGAGGGACTGACGCGGGCCGAGGTCGAGGACAACATCATCACCTTCATCGGCGCCGGCCATGAGACGACCGCGCGCTCGCTCGGCTGGACACTGTATTGCCTGGCGGAATCACCATGGGAGCGCAACCGGGTCGAGCAGGAGATCGACCAGGTGCTGGCGCGCGAGCCCGATCCGACGAAGTGGCTCGATGCCATGCCGTTCACCCGCGCCGCCTTCGACGAAGCGCTCAGGCTTTATCCGCCGGCACCGTCCATCAACCGCGAGCCGATCGAGCCGGAAATGTGGAAGGATCTTTATATCCCGAAGCACGCCGCGGTTCTGGTGATGCCGTGGGTCGTCCATCGCCACAGGAAGCTTTGGGACCGGCCGGATGCCTTCCTGCCGGAGCGCTTCCACCCGGGAAATCGCGAAAAGATCGACCGCTTCCAATATCTGCCGTTTGGCGCGGGCCCGCGCGTCTGCATCGGCGCCAGCTTCGCCATGCAGGAGGCGATCATCGCGCTGGCGATCATGCTGTCGCGCTTCCGCTTCGACACCACCGCCGAAACGAAACCCTGGCCGGTGCAGAAACTGACGACACAGCCGCAAGGCGGTCTACCGATGCAGGTCACGCCCCGCCAGGTGCGCTGATATTCAGGTGATGCCGGCCTGCGAACGATGGCTTCCTGCGCTTCCGGTACTCACGTACCAAAAGTACGCTCCGTTCCGGTTCTCGGAATCCACCGGTCTCGGCTCGGCCTGACCTGAATCTCAACACACCTTCAAGCTGTGGTAATGAATTAAGCCGCAGGCTTGCGCTGCTGGAACTGGCCAGCGGCGCGGTAGCGCCAGAGGTAGCTGGGCAGGATCGTCGCGATCGATTGCGGCTGGATGCCGAGCCCGGCAAGCGTCCTGTTGGCCTTGGCGGCTGCGTCCGAAACGATGTTGTGCTCGCGCAGCTGCATCACCTGGTCCTTGGTCAGCAGCGGATTGGGCAAGAGGCCGAGGATCGATGCCTGGATGTTGGCCACCCACCACGGCACCGGCACCAGCAGGCGCTTGCGCTCGATCACCTCAAGCATCTCTTCCATGCACTCCTTGAAGGTGAGCACCTTCGGCCCGCCGAGTTCATAGATCTGGCCGCCATCGACCTTGCCGTCGACCGAGCGCGCCACCGCTTCGGCGACGTCGCCGACATAGACCGGCTGGAACTTGGTCTGGCCGCCGCCGATCAGCGGCAGCACCGGCGAATAGCGTGCCATGTTGGCGAAGCGGTTGAAGAAGCCGTCCTCGGGCCCGAAATTGATCGACGGCCGGAAGATGACGGCGTCCTTGATCGTCTCCAGCACGGCCTTTTCGCCAAGCGCCTTGGTGCGCGCGTAGTCCGATTCGGAGTTCGCATCCGCGCCCAGCGCCGAGACATGGGTGAGGCCGGCGCCGACGGCACGAGCCGCTTCGGCCACCGCACGGGCACCGAACTCGTGGACGGCGGGGAATTTCTGCCGGCCGCTTTCATGCAGGATGGCGACGAGATTGACGACGTGATCTGCGCCCTGCACAGCACGGTCGACAGACCAGCGCATGCGCACATTGGCCTGCACCGGCTGGATCTGGCCGACATTGCCAAGCGGCTGCAGATGCCCGGCGAGATCGGGCCGCCGGCAGGCGACGCGGATGCGATAGCCGCGCTTGGCCAGCGCGCGCACCACATGGCGTCCGACAAAGCCTGATCCGCCAAAGACGACGACGAGCTTTGGGGTCTGCAGGATTTCGGTCATGGCTGGCTCCGGCGCTCGCAAGCTTGGCTGAAGCCGTTTCATAATCCGTTTCGCGCCAAAGGCAAAGGGCGACGCGTGGTCGCTGCCGCCCTTGTTTTGGCCTTGTCAGAACGCCCTGTCAGAACGCCTTGCCGATGCGAGCGTCGACCGAATGGCGGTTGCCGCCGCGAATGACGAAGAAGAGCAGGATTGCCGCCCACAGCAGCGACTTTTCCGCGCCCGAAAAACCCTGGCCCATGGTGACCCAGTGGAACCAGACCGTGACCAGCAGCACGAACAGCCCGGCAAAGGCGGCCGGCCGTGTCAAAAGCCCGATGGCGATGAAGATGCCGCCGAAGAATTCGTTGCAGGCCAGGACCAACGACCACAAGGCGCCCGGATAAAAGCCGAGGCCCTCGACCATTTCGGCGGCGCCGAAAGGATTGGTGATCTTCTGCGAACCATGAATGGTGAGAAACGCCCCGGCGACGACGCGAAGGACGGTTTCGCCAGCGTCATGCAGCGACGAATACAGGCGGCCAAGCACCGGAATGATCAGCTTGCCGCGGGAAGCGTCGGTGGTTGCGGACATCGTGGCTCCTGTTGTTGTGATGATCCCTTGCAAACGCCCGATGGTCCCCCATCAAGTCAAGTTAACAAAAGTTAACTATTGCAATCATGTTTATTTGTGCGATGACGAAACGCAGAAAACCCCGCCGAAGCGGGGTTTTCCGGGTGAAGTTCATGTCGAAATCAGGGTCCAACGAGGCGGCCTGACCTGAGACGGTATCAGTGGCGTGAAGCAAGTACGCCCGCCCCAGCCCTGGACGCATCCGACAGAAGACACCGACCGGGCAAACCCGACCCGGACAGCTATTGGTCGTCGTGACGCGCGGGAAGGTTCACCGAGGCGCGGAAAAATTCTCGTCAGGAAGAATAGCGGGAAGCGAATTCGGAAATGCGCTGCACCACCGCCTTGGACGCGGTGATGCCGCGCGCTTGCGCCTTCTCGGCGGCCTCGGCCCGGGCACGGCCGGGCACGTGCACGCCGAAGCGCCGCCGCAGCCGGTCGAGCTGGTCCTTCATCCGCTGCTCGAAATCGGGATCGAGCAGCTTGGGCTCGACCGCGAGCACGAACAGCCCGGTGCCGGGGCTGTCCGGCCCGCCGCTGAACCATGGCGCGTCGAGCGACCAGTTGGCGCCCGACAGGCCCGCCGCCAGCACCTCGACCATCAGCGCGATGTTGGCGCCGCGCTGGCCGCCGAAGGCAAGCATGGCGCCCTTCATGGCGGCGGCTGGGTCGGTGGTCGGGTTGCCGCTGGCGTCCAGCGCCCAGCCTTCTGGGATTGTCTTGCCGTCCTCGGCCGCCTTGCGGATGTTGACGAAAGCGGTGGCGCTCGACGACTGGTCGATGACCAGCGGCGCGCCGTCGGCGGCGGGTGCGGCAAACGACATCGGGTTGGTGCAGTAGACCGGCTTGACCGAGCCGGAGCCGGCAAGCACGGCCGGGCCGTTGGTGGCTGCGAATGAAACCAGTCCTTGGGCTGCCAGCCTTCCGGTGAAATAGCCGAGCGCCCCGCATGTATAGGCGTTCTTCTGCGAGAAGATGGCGACGCCGAACAGTTTTGCCGCCTTGGCGAGGTCGTCGATGGTGCGGTCGAAGCCGGTATGCGCCAGCCCGCCGCGTGCATCGGAGAAATAGACCGCGAGCGCCGGCCGGGTGATCACCGGGTCGGCATTGCCGTCGATGCGTCCGGCTTCCAGTGCCTCGAGGTAGTCGATGAAATGCGACAGTCCGACGGAGGAAAGCCCTTCGGCCTCGGCGGCGATGATCGAAGCAGTGAGCGATTGTGCCGCTTCCTCATTGGCGCCGGCGCCAAGTGCCGCCATCCGGCACAGTCCTTTTGCCTGGTCGAGACTGAGTTGCATCATGGCCGTCCTGGGATCGCGGATTGCGGTTATGGGGTTGGGTTTGTGAGTAGCAGCACATGAGGGGGCTTTTGTGTTGAAAATCGTCCGCAACTGCAAGAAAAGCGGCGAACGCGCCCGCCGCCGCCGTCTGACTCGTGCGCCACTAACCGATCTTGTTCGGGATCCTGGCCTCTATCCTGCTGAAGGCGAAGACCAGAATACCGGTGATCGTCATGTAGATCAGCGCCAGCAGCAGCAGGGGCTCATAGGTGAGGTAGGTATCCTGCCGCACCTTGGACGAAACGGCGAAGATGTCGATGACGCTGATCGTCGCCACCAGCGGCGTCGACTTCAATTGCAGCACGGTCTCGCCGGTCAGTGTCGGCAGCGCCCGGTAGATGGCTTGCGGCAGCCAGATGCGCCGGAACGTCTTCCAGCGGCTCATGCCGAACGCGCGCGCCGCTTCGAGTTGCCCCTTGGGCACGCCGGCAAAGGCGCCGCGCATCACCTCGCCCTCATAGCCGGCGAAAGACAGGGTCAACGCCAGCACGCCATAGGGCCAGGCTTGCCTGAGATACGGCCACATCCAGGATTCGCGGATCCATGGATATTGCGGGAACAGCGAACCCAGGCCGTAATAGAGCAGCCACAGCTGGATCAGCAGCGGCGTGCCCCGGATCACCGTGCAGAACACCTTGGCA
>NZ_RZRQ01000316.1:0-6913 GCF_003997785.1 Mesorhizobium sp. M7D.F.Ca.US.004.01.2.1
TGTAAGGCCATGCCCCAAGCGGTGCGGCGGTGAAAAGCAGCTGTACGTCCGGCAGCGGCCGGCTTGCATCGCTTTTCAGGAATGCCACGACGCCGCCAGGCACATCTCCTGAAAAGCCCTTTCCGGTGAGATAGGTCTTGACGAAATCCAGCCCGATACGATCGGCCCGCATCATCTTGAGAAACGGTCCCGGCTGTTTGCGTCGATACATCAGGATGACCGAAACATGGTCCTGCAAATTCTTGCCGACCTGCGCACGATCAACCTTTGTCTCGATGCCATGCGCCGCGAGTTCGCCGCTATCGCCTATGCCCGACAGCATCATCAGTTGCGGCGTGTTGATGACGCCGCCGGCAAGCAGAACCTCGCGCCGTGCCAGAACTTCATGGCTCGCCCCGCCTCTGGCATAGGCAACGCCCGTTGCGCGCCCATCCTTCAGCAGGATCTTCGTCGCCATCGCGCCGGTTAGCACCCTGACGTTGCCGCGGCGCATGGCGGGCCGCAGATAGGCGGTCGCGGTCGAGCAGCGCCGGCCGTTCGCAATTGTCATCTGCAGGCGGCCGAAGCCTTCTTGTATGGCGCCGTTGTAGTCGTCGGTCTGCGGGTATCCGGCATCACGGCTGGCCGTGGCGAAGGCATCGATCAGTTCATCCTTGTAGCGGCAGAACTGGGTGTTCAGCGGCCCGCTGCCGCCACGATACCGGCTTTCGCCCGCCTCCCAGCGCTCCTGCTTCTTGAAGTAGGGCAGCACCTTGTCGAACGACCAGTCCGTCAGGCCGCTTGCCGCCCAGCGATCGTAATCGCCGCGATTGCCGCGTACATACGCCATGGCATTGGTGGAGGAAGAGCCGCCGATGACCTTGCCGCGCGCGCATTCGACCTTGCGTCCGCCGACATTGGCCTCGGGCTCGCAGAAATACATCCAGTCGTGGCGGCGCTCGGTCAGTATCTTGCCCCAGCCGAGCGGGATGTGGATCATCGGATCGCGGTCCCAATCCCCCGCCTCCAGCAGAAGCACCGACACCGCGGGGTCTTCGCTCAACCGGTTCGCCAGCACGCAGCCGGCCGATCCCGCACCGACAATGACGTAGTCAAAGGTTTCGCCAGCCGGCATGCGTGATCCTCGGGAGAAAGACGGCCCGCCGCGATGGCAACCGTCGACGAAGGCAGTCAACCATCGCGCAACTGGTGTTGTCAACCATTGCGTACAGTTGTAGATTGGTTGAATTGGTTGAGTGCCGTCGAACAGGTTTTCGTGTCACAATATGATGTCAGGACGTTGAGTCGGCGGTCTGCCGATCGGACAGGAGATTTGGTTTTGAGCGCATTCGAGCCGCAGGTCGGACCATCGGATCTCGACGACATCATTGCCGCGGTCCGCCAGTTGCAGCAGGGCGGCGGCAAGCTTCCGTCCGAGCGCGATCTTGCGGAACATCTGAGCGTAAAGCGCCATCAGCTTCGCAAGGCGCTTGAAGTGCTGCGCCATTCAGGCGATCTCAAGCCAGCACGCGCCAGGCGGGCGCCGACCGCCCTTCCGAGATATGGCGAGGAACTGGTCAGGGTAACCAACCCGATCGAGGTTCTGGAATTGCGCCTGATCATGGAGCCGGGCCTTGCCCGGTTGGCGTCGCTGCGCGCCTCCTCTTTCGAGACGGCGCGGATCCTCGATGCGGCAACCACGCCGGAGAATGCCCCGTCGGGTGAGGTCGACTTCGCCTTCCATCTCGCGATCGTCGCCGCCGCCCGCAACCATCTCGCCGCGGAATTCTACAAGATGCTGCGTCAGGTCGGGGTCGATGCGCGGGTGAAGGTAGCGCGCACCGCGGCGCCCACCTGCCCCAAGCGGATCGCCCAGCGCGACGGCGAGCATCGGCTGATCGCCGAAGCGATCTCGCAGCGCGATCCCGAAGCGGCGGAGGCCGCAATGCGCGCGCACCTTTTGTCCGTGCAGAGACAGATCATGGAACGGTCGAATGCCGGCGCCTTTGCCGCGTGATCGTATCAGCCTCTGACGTCGAGCCTGTGCGGGGAGTTTCAAATTGAAACGTCATTTCGACGTGCTGGTCATCGGCGCAGGATCCGCCGGCTCGGTTGTTGCCAGCCGGCTCAGTGAAGACCGGTCGTGCCAGGTCGGCCTCATCGAGGCCGGGGCGATGCCGGCCGATCCCGATATCGCCGACCCGCTGAAATGGACGATGCTTCAGGGCCGCGCCTACGACTGGAGCTACCGGACCGTGCCCCAGCCTTTCACCGCCAACCGCGTCCATGAATGGCCACGCGGCAAGATCGTCGGCGGCTCGAGCTGCCTGCATGCAATGGCCTATGTGCGCGGCCATCCCGTTGATTTCGAATCCTGGGCACAAGCCGGCGGCGAGCGCTGGTCCTATCTAGGATTGTTGCCGGGCTTCATCCGCAGCGAAGCCTTCACCGCCTTCGACGGGCCGGCACGCGGCAAGGGCGGCCCGCTGGACGTCTATCTGCCGGACGCCGAGGTCAGTCCGATCGTGCGTGCTTACATCGCCGCCGGGCAAGCCATGGGGGCTCCCAGCCTGACTGACCACAACAGCGGCGAACTGGTCGGCACCAGCACCAATTCGCTCAACATACGCGACGGCAGGCGCCTGAGCGTCGCCGACGCCTATCTGCCGCCGCAGGTCATGGCGCGGCCGAACCTGACCTTGCTCGTCGGCCACGAGGTCGAGCATCTGGCGTTGAACGGCCACAAGGTCACGGGCGTGAGCGTGGTGTGCGAGGGTGAGACCAGAACGCTCTGCGCCGACCGGATTGTCCTTTGCGCCGGCGCCGTGTCCACCCCGCTCATCCTCATGCGGTCAGGCATTGGTTGTCCCGATACCCTCAAGCAGGCTGACATACGCTGTCTTGCCGATCGACACGATGTCGGCCGCCACCTTCAGGACCATCTGCTGGCTCTTGGAAATGTCTACAGCACGAAAAAGCCGGTGCCGCCGTCGCGCCTGCAGCATTCCGAATCGCTGATGTACCTGCATGGTGACGACCCTACCCGTTCCACGGGAAGCCCCGACATCGTGCTCGCCTGCGTCGTCGCTCCGTCAGCGGCCGAGGGCCTGAACGCCCCGCCCTATGGCTCCGCCTTCACGATCCTGTGCGGCGTCACCCATCCGACAAGCCGCGGGCGCATCGCCCCAAGCGGGCCGGGCCGTAACGATGCGCCGCTCATCGATCCGCACTATCTCGAAACCGAACACGACCGCACGGTCTTCAGGATGGCGTTGAAGCGGGCACGCATGGTCGGCCATCATGCGGCTCTGGACGAATGGCGCGATGCGGAGATCCTGCCGGGCGCACCGGTTCAGTCCGATGATGAGCTCGATGCCTTCATCGCCAGGGCCGCTTCCACCCATCATCATCCGGCTGGCACATGCCGGATGGGTCGTGATGCCGACGCCGTCGTCGACGCTGACCTGCGGCTGAACGGTTTTGACAACATCTTTATCGTCGACGCTTCGGTGATGCCGGCGATCCCGAGCGGGCCGATCAACGCCGCAATCGTCGCCATCGCGGAAACCTGGGCAGCGTCTACACGGGTTACCGCGTCAACGGCGGCCGCCGCGTCTGACAATTCCCCTGGTGTTTGAACGGCGGCGCTGGCCCCGGCGGTTGTCAGCTGTGGAGGTGCGTCAGTTCAAACGCCGCTCCGTCCTGGATGCCGGCCATGCGCTGCTCGGCGGACCGGAACATGTCCGCGAACTCCACCTGGTTGTCGAACACCACGCCGCCGACTTTGACGATCAGGGCATCCTCGGTTCCTTTTGGTGCGAAATAAACTTGCGCGATACGCGCCCGGATACGCTCCCCGATTTCCCTGGCTTCCGCTTCGGTGGCGCCTGAGAGGAAAACCCCGAACATCGAAGTGCCTATGCGTCCAACCAGATCTTCCGCGCGCACCGATGATTGTATGGTTGAGGCGACGAGCCGCAAAGCCTCATCGCCCCATTCAAGACCAAAGCGCAGGTTGATGGACCGCAAATGTTCCGAATGGATGACCAAGAAGGCGCCCGATCCCGGACCCGGCGCCGCTGGCCTTGCTGTTCTTCGTTCGACCATCGACGTGAAGACCGCTCCGTTCAGGCAGCCTGTCGTGGTGTCGAAGGTTGCCGACTTGTCGAGTTCCCGGCGATAGCGACGGACCTCGATCTGCTTCAAGCCAAGGAACAGAAAAAGCGGAACACCAAGGACAACAGGCAACAGGATTGCCGTGACCATGCTGCGCCCAAATGGCGTCAGCGCCTCCGAGAACAGGAGCAGATAGTTGAGGCCGATGGAAAGGGCCAAAATTCCGGTGGTTCCCAGAAAGGTCAGCCAAGCGACGCCTTTCCATGCCGGAGCGGTGGTGGTCGCCATTGTCTTTGTCACTGGCCGATCTCCTGTGGATGGGCTGGTATAGAGCCGGCGTGCTGCAATTCGGTTTCGAGGAACCTTCCAATTTGATGCATCGGCGGCATGATCTCGTCGAGGTCGCGGACGAAATCGGTCTGTCCCAGGGAAAGCTGCGCCCGTGACGGTTGACAAACAAAATATCAGGAGCTGAGCAACCAGCTATTGTGCAGGCCCGAATATGCCCATCTCCGCATCCCTGGCTGTCGCCTCCGCTTTGCCGTAGATACCGCTCGGCAGCGCCATGGCCCAGCCGTTGGAGACAAGCCAGGCGCCGACATCCTGCTTGCCCAGGCTGCACGGTGCGGCGATGGCAAAACGCTCGACGTCCGGCGGCACGAAACATTTCAGCGCGCGTCCCCTCAGCCAGGAATTGAAAGCGGCGCGTGCACGCTCTCCGCAGGGCCAGGTGGCCTCGTGAAACGAGCAGGATCTGTCGAGGTCGATGTCTTGCACCCCGCTGATGACCACCTTCCGGCCCATGGATTCGAACATCGCCGACGACGTGGCAACAGGGCGGTAGAGCAAGACCTCCCGCCAGTCCCCGGGCAGCGGCGTTTTCAGGGGCACGGCGAGACCGAGCTCGCTGAGTGGCGGACGGGGCTCGGCCCGTTCGATCTCCGCGGGATCAAGCCGCGGCGGAGCGATCAGGTCCTGAGCAACCTTGCGGGCTGGTTCTCGGCGTTGTGCGCCGGTAACGGGGGCAACTGGCCGGATTGGCTGCGTATCGTCAATATCCTGCGAAGGGATAAGGACAGGCCGATCGACCGAAAGCAAAGCCCGGGCCTGAATGATCAGCAGGACTCCGGCCAGAAGCAGGAGGCTTCCGAGCGCGATCGCCAAGCTGCTGCGGCCCGGCCGGCCCATCAGCGCGAACAGGATCTCAAGGAGTCTCGCCGGTCAGAAACCCGACGTCGATTTGGCAACCAGCTTGAGAGCACCTTTTTCAATCCGATAGAACGGCATCGATCGTTCGCTGGATCCGTCGGCCCGAAACCGGAACAGGCCGGTCGACCCACGAAACCCATTTGGATTCTCGAGAACCTTTTTGCTGAAACCATCAGGCCCGACCGCGCTGGCAATCCCTGCAGTCAGGGCAACCATATCATAGGCGTAGGCCACATTGACGTCGGCCGGATAGTTGTATGCCGTCCTGAAGCGGTCGGCGATCGGCCCGGTTTCACTTGGATCGAGCGTGGCGATATATGCCCCCCCAAACAGCGGATCCATGGGGTGTTCCAGCCAACGGTTCGTTCCGACGACGGAGATTGTCTTCCCCGGAATGCCCTTTGATTTAAGGGCGGCGAGGATGGGCGACGGGCTGTCATTGCCGCTGGCAACGATGACGGCGTCGGGGGCGTCCACGAGTGAGCCCATTTCGTCGACCACCTTCGCGCCACCGTCACCGGCCGAATACGGGAGAGTGACCGCGAGGGTCGCACCATAGATGCTGAGGCTGTTCGCGACCCGCTTCTCCATGGCGCTGGCGTTTGGGCCCTCCGCGACAAACAATACGAACTTCTTGCTGCCTTTCGCCGCCAGTCCCGCGGCGCCCGCAGCGGCGCTGTCCGCTTCGCCAAGGAGCACGGCATAAACCCCGGCGCCGCCGGCGAAATTATCGGCAAGCGCCAGGACCGGTGGCCGCTTCGATCCCGACAGCGTGGCAATATGCTGGGCTGCCGGCAGTTCGGTCGGGCCGATGACGACCTTCGAGCCCGTCGTTATGGCCGTTATCGCCATTTTGCTGGCAAGCGCGCTGTCGCCTTTGGTGTCTTCCACCGTCAGCGTAAGCAATCCATTGCCGATATCCGTCATCGCCAGCTTGGCGGCATCGAGCATCTTCCTGCCGTTTTCCCCTGCCGGCCCCGCAGCGGACAACGGCAGCAGCATCGTGATTTTTGTCGAACCAGTGCCCAGCGACTGGGTCGCCTGGACCGGACCGGCAACAGCGGCGCCATTCTGCCCGGCAGGCACGGTAACCGCCGCCGGATCGAGCACTTCGGAAACGCCGCCTTTCGACTGACAGCCCGACACGATCACGGCGAGCGCCAAGGCGATTGCCCATGTCCGTGGACAGTGGACGTGTCGGCCAGCTTCCATGAATGCTCCACCCCATGTGCCGCCGGATATTCTTCCCGGTCTGGTCTTCAAGTCATGTTACGGCGGACTTGCTGTGCCGTCTGCAGTTCTTTTAGCTGCCGAAAAGCCTGGCTCTGAGCGCCTTGAGCTGCCTTGCTTGCCCGGCACTTCGATAGTCGGCGCATTTCATGTATCGCGGCCCGGGCACGAACACGCGCCGCACGCACACACCTTTTCCCTGGGCAGAGGCTCCACCCTCTCCTCCTGGCGAAAATGCGGAAAAGCCTGACGTCGCCACCGGCAAAGGCCCGGTCACTTCAATCCCTTCCCTTGCCAGGATTGCCCGCGCACGCTGACAGTAGCGGACCGAAAGGGCCGAGAACCGGCTTTCATTGTGCCCGGCGCGATACTTCATGAC
>NZ_RZRQ01000317.1:0-6867 GCF_003997785.1 Mesorhizobium sp. M7D.F.Ca.US.004.01.2.1
TTCAACAAATCGCACGCTGCCGCCTACGCGGTGGTTTCGTACCAGACCGCCTATCTCAAGGCGCATTATCCGGTCGAGTTCCTGGCAGCGTCGATGACGCTCGACATGGGCAACACCGACAAGCTCGCCGATTTCCGCCAGGATGCGTTGCGTCTCGGCATAGAGGTTCTGGCGCCGTCGGTGATATCGAGCTTTCGTCCCTTCGAGGTCGGTGAGAACCGCATTTACTATTCGCTGGCCGCGCTCAAGGGCGTCGGCGATGCTGCGGTGGAGCACATCGTTGCCCAGCGTGGTGAAAAACCGTTCAAGAACCTCGCCGATTTCTGCGAGCGGGTCGATCCCAAGATAGTCGGCAAGCGCGTCTTCGAAAGCCTGATCATGGCCGGCGCGCTCGACTGCTTCGGCCACGACCGCGCGTCGATGATGGCGGGAGTGGAACGCATGATGGGGCTGGCATCGCTGGCGCAACAGAACGCTGTTTCCGGCCAGCACGATATCTTCGGCGCCTCGCTCGGCGCCCAGTCGCAGGCACTCAATCTGCCGGCGACGGACCCGTGGCTCGCCGCCGACCGGCTGCACCGTGAATTCCAGGTGGTCGGCTTCTATCTCTCGGCGCACCCGCTCGACGAGTACAAGGCGGCGCTGCAGAAGATGCGGGTGCAGACGTGGGCCGAGTTTTCGGCGGCCGTCAAGCGCGGTGCCGCCGCCGGCCGTCTGGCCGGCACGGTAACATCCAAGCAGGAGCGCAAGACGCGCACCGGCAACAAGATGGGCGTTATCGCCTTTTCCGATACATCCGGCCAGTACGAAGCCGTGTTGTTTTCGGAAGGGCTGGCGCAGTATCGCGACCTGCTCGAGGCCGGCCGCTCCGTCGTTATCACCGTTGCGGCCGAGGACAGGCCGGAAGGCGTCAATTTGCGCATCAACTCGGTACAATCGTTGGAGGACGAGGCAAGTCGCATCCAGAAGGCACTGCGCATTTTCGTGCGCAACGCCGCGCCGATCAACACGCTGGCCGGCCAGCTGGCCGTCAGGGGCGAAGGGCAGGTCAGCTTCGTGCTGATCAAGGAAGAAGGCGAGGGGGAAATCGAGATCGAGCTGCCCAACCGCTACCGGATTTCGCCACAGATCGCCTCGGCGATGCGCGCGGTGCCGGGCGTGGTTGAAGTGGAACTGGTTTAAGGTGCGTTGACAATCAGGTGATGCCGGCCTGCAAACGATGATCCGGACGGCAACCGGATAGATGTCGGCCAGCACATTGCGGATTGAGTTCGCGCTAGGCCTGGGCATCCTGTCCGATGGGGCCAGGATGTCAGCTGCGGTTGAAGTTGTTGTCGCTTGAACCACATGCAGCGAGCACGCTCGAAATGAACTCGCCGTTTCGAACCTCAGCCCCAATCAAAGCCTCGGCGGTGCGGCCGCGGCCAGACAGGAATGCGCCATCATGCCCAGCCGCGAACGCGTTGAAACCTTCCTCAAGGAAGTGGTCGAAGGCAGCCACGTCACGGCGATCGCCGACTTCTACCATGACGATGCGACCATGCAGGAGAACCTCGGCGTTCCGCGTAGCGGCAGGGAAGCGCTGATGGCACGCGAGCAATCGGTTCTGGAACGGATCCAGAAGATGCATACGCATCCGGTCCAGATTTTTCTGGTCGACGGCGACAACGTCGCCATCCGCTGGACATTCGACAGGATCGACAAGGACGGCACCGTCCGGCGCCTGGAAGAGGTGGCGCTTCAGCAGTGGCGCGGTGACCGCATCGTCAAGGAGCAGTTCTTCTATGATACGGCCACCGCCTGGAGCCTTGTCGGACCCGACGGCACAGTGGTGCAAAGCTGAGGGATCCGGCAACTTAAGCCACTGGACGGCCTTGGCTGCGGACGCTACGCAATCGTCATGAAAACGGCGGGCAAGGACGGATTGCAGGAAAATTCGGCGATGACGCGGCTGCGCAACCGGCTGCGCAAACTCTATCACGGGCGCACGCCGGCCGCTTTCCGGTTCCAGCTGGTGGCTGTCGTCATCGACCTCACCATCATCGCTTTCTTCATCGCGACGCCGGTTCTCCAGGACAAGCCGTCATTCCTTTGGCTCGACTATTCGGCGGCGGCTCTCGTCGCCGCAGACCTGGCCGCGCGGCTGCTCGCTTCCAACGACATGCTGCGGCTGATGAAGCAGCCGACGTCTTGGGTCGATGTCTTCATCCTGCTGACGCTGCTGATGCCGACGGCGTTCGCCAATCTGGCCTTCCTCCGCATCCTGCGGCTGTGGTCGCTGTCGCGCAGCGGTTCGCTCTGGCGGCATCTGGAGATGCGCGGCCTGCGGCCCTGGCGCGAGGCAAGCCACGCGGTCATCAACCTCCTGACGTTTCTGTTTGTCATCACCGGCTTCGTCTACACCTTCTTCTTCCGCACCGGCGCTGGTCTGGAGAACTATATCGACGCGCTCTATTTTACCGTCGCGACGGTGACGACGACCGGCTTCGGCGACATCGTGCTGCCCGGCATGGCCGGTAAGCTGACGGCAATCGTCACCATGATCATCGGCATATCGCTGTTCGTCAGGCTGGCGCAGGCGATGTTTCGGCCGGCCAAGGTGTTCTTTCCCTGCCCGCAGTGCGGCTTGCAGCGGCATGAGCCGGATGCCGTGCATTGCAAGGCCTGCGGCCATATCCTGAACATACCCGATGACGGGAACTGACCGGCGGCGGTGTTACGACGCCGCCACGTCGGCCGGCCTTATCGACTTTCGCTTAAGGTTGAGCAGATTGCCCATCAGGATCAGCAGTGCGCCGCCGGCGGTGAAGGCGTCGATCTGCTCGCTATAGAGCAACCAGCCGATCAGCGCCGACAGTGGCACGCGCAGGAAATCCATCGGCGAGATGACGGTCGCGTCGGCATAGCCAAGCGCGCGGGCCATGCAGAAATGCGACGACATGCCGGAGAAGCCAATCAGCACGATCCATGGCCACAGCTCCAGCGGTGGGTTGCGCCAAGTATAGAGCGCCGGAACGAGGCCGACCACCGATTGGATGATCAGCATCCAGAAGATGATGCGCACGACGCTGTCCGTCCGGGTCAGCGACTTGACCATGACCACCGAGATGCCGAAGCAGACTGCGGCGCCGAGCACGACGAGATGTCCCGGATCGACCGAGCCGACACCGGGGCGCACGATGATCACCACGCCGATCAGCCCCAGCACGATCGCTGCAAGCCTTGGCCGGGAGAGCCTCTCGCCAAGAAAAATCACCGCCAGGATGGCCGTCCAGATCGGCGTGGTGAATTCGATCGAGATCAGTACGGCCAGCGGGATCAGCGTCAGGGCGTAGAGCCAGGCCGCCTGGCCGGAATAATGGATGATGTTGCGGGCGATATGGGCGACGGGCCGCTGCGTGCGCATGGCTGGAAAGCCGCCGCTCATCATCACCAGTGGCAGAAGGATGAAAAAGCCGATCACCGAGCGCAGTTCCAGCACCTGGAAGACGTTGAGCTCGGCTGTCGTGGCGCGGCCGGCGACCGACATCGCCAGGAACGAGGCAATCGACAGCGCCATCCAGAACGCGGCCTTGGGAATCGAGGGGGTAGGTGTCATCCGCGCTATGTCGCAGGCCAGGGCTTCTGCCGCAATCGCTAGCCGTTGCCTTCTTCTGGGCCAGTCGCAGCTACTGGACGCCGCAAAAACAGTCATGTGGCGAGCGGAACCTGACACGGCAAGGGGCGTTGAGTCCCGATAGTCAGCCGTGCGTTGCAGGCCGTCCTGCCTTTTCAAAATCAACAAGGAGAGCTTCGATGAGATCATTCGCGCTAGTCGCGCTTGCTGGCGTTCTATTGGTTGGGGCAGGCGCGGCGCATGCCGACGAGACCAAATTTCTCCAGTCGTTCAAGGGCAATTTCGCCGGCAAGGGCACTGTCCAGGTGACCACGGATGTGCCGAACGTTGGAGTATCTTGCAGCTTCAAGTCGAATGCGACCTCAACCTCGCTCTCGCTGGACGGCAATTGCCGCGGTCTCGTTGTGGTGTCGCGGGCCATCAGTGCCAATCTGAAGGTCACAGGTGCGAAATACAGCGGCATTTATGTCGGCTCTCGTACCGGGCCGGCACAACTCAACGGCAGGCGCTCGGGCAATGCGATCAATCTCGGCATCCGCTGGGCCAAGGAGGTCAATGGTGACCGCAAGGCGCAGATGACGGTCGAGAAGAGAGGCGAGAACGGCATCCGGCTGACGGTCACCGACACCGACCCGAAAACCGGCAAGAGCGTGGTGACGAGCAGGATTGATCTGCAGCGTACTTAGCGAAGATCAGTCTTCAAGCGGCTCAGGCGGGTGGGCATCGCGGCCCTTGCCGAAGGTGTAGCCGGTTTCCACCGCCTTGCGGCCGAACTTGTCGCGCAGGGCATCGATGGCGCCTTCGGCCATGGCGCGCTTGCGCGACTGGACGTCGACCAGATCGGGCGGGTCGGCCTTGTCGTCGTCCGAGAGGTCGCTGACGCCGATGCCGAGCAGCCGATATTTGGTGCCGTCGGTTTCCTTGCGCAGAAGCTCCACCCCGGTCTGAAAGATGCGGTCGGCGAGCCGGGTCGGGTCGCCGAGCTGGCGATTGCGCGTGCGCAGCTTGAAATCCTGGGTCTTCAGCTTCAGCACCACGGTGCGCCCGGCAATGCCCGATTTTTTCAGCCGCGCCGAGACCTTTTCCGAAAGCCCTCTCAGCACCGCGACCAGCTCGTCCAGCGACGCGATATCGGTGTCGAAGGTGGTTTCGGCCGATACGCTCTTGGCATCCTGGTCGGGATCGACGCGGCGGACGTCCTCGCCGCGCGAAAGGTGGTAGAGCCGGTCGCCCATCGTGCCGTAGCGGCGCATCAGGTCGCCACGATCCATCTGTTGCAACTGGCCGATGGTGCGGATGCCGTCGCGCTCAAGTGTAGCGTTGAACGCTTTGCCGACGCCCCAGATCATGGTCACCGGCTGCGCCGCCAGGAAGCCGACTGCCTCGGCTTCGCCGATGACCGAGAAACCGCGTGGCTTGCGGAAATCGGAGGCTATCTTGGCGAGGAACTTGCAGTAGGACAGGCCTGCCGAAACGGTGATGCCGATCTCCTTCTCGACCGCCAGCGCAAAGCGCGCCAGCACCACCGCCGGCGGCAGGCCGTGCAGCCGTTCGGTGCCGGCGAGGTCCAGAAATGCCTCGTCGATCGAGAGCGGTTCGACCAGCGGCGTCAGCGCCTGCATCATGGCGCGCACCTCGCGGCCGACGCGCACGTATTTTTCCATGTTGGGGCTGATGACGACCGCCTCGGGGCAGGCTTCGAGCGCCTTGAACATCGGCATTGCCGAGCGCACGCCCTGGATGCGCGCGATGTAGCAAGCGGTGGAGACGACGCCGCGCTTGCCGCCGCCGATGATCAGCGGCTTGTCCTTGAGCGCCGGATTGTCGCGCTTTTCGATCGCTGCATAAAAGGCGTCGCAATCGATATGGGCCAGATGCAGCCGGTAGAGCTCGGGATGACGCGCAAGCCGGGGGCTGCCGCAGCGTTCGCAGCGGCGCGTCTGGCTGCGCTGAAACGTCAGGCAGTCGCGGCAAAAACCGTGATCGGGATTGTTGACAGGGGCCGCCATCGCTGCGAACATAAAGAGAACAGAGGCAATGGTACGACAGTGCAAGGCCAGCGACAAGGCTGGCCTGGGGAGAACTCATGAGCACGACCATAGCGCCGCTTACGCCTGAGCTTTGGGCTGAATTCGAGGACCTGTTCGGCAAGCAGGGCGCCTGCTACGGCTGCTGGTGCACGCATTTCCGGCTGGCCCCGGCGGTGCGCCGCGAGAGCAGCCGAGAACGCAACAAGGACCACATCAGGGCGCGCATCGAAGCCGGTCCGCCACCGGGTTTGCTGGCATTCGAGGATGGTCAGGCGGTCGGCTGGATGCAGATCGGACCGCGCGCCGACGTGCCCGAATGGAACAATCAGGGCAGGGGGTCGGCACCGGTCGATCCCGCCGACGCCGCCGATCCGGCCGTCTGGGCGATTTCCTGCTTCTTCATCCGGAGCAAGGTGCGAGGCAGGGGCATCACGCATCGCCTCGTCGAAGGCGGCATCGATTTCGCCCGCCGGAACGGCGCGCGGCTGGTTGAGGCCTGCCCGATAGACCTGTCGCGCGATTCGCGCTCGATCGGCCTGTTCGTCGGCTCGTCGCGGGTTTTCGAGAAGGCTGGTTTCGAGAGGCTTGTGGAACGCAAGGCGGGCCGGCCGTTGATGCGGCTGGTGCTTTGACGAGTCTTTTCGCACTGGAAGCCTTGTTGATCTCACCTTGCGGTTGCAGTGGTAATTTCATACCAGACGAACGAAGCGTTCCTTCAAGGCCAAAACGGAGAATTCGCGTGAACCGTGCCCTGCCATTCGTGTTCCTTCTTGCGTTGAGTGCACCTGCTTTCGGTCAGACCGTCGACAGCCATGGTGCGAAGCAATTGTCCGATGACCTGTCCCGCTATGTCGGCAAGCAGGCGATCGACAAAGGCATCCTGAAGGTTTCGCTCGAAGACGGCGCCTACAAGATCCTGTTTGATTTCAAGGCACTTGCCGCATCATTCCCGGACCAGAAGCTGCTGAAGCTCGATTTTGCGCCCTATGCCTTGATGGTGAAGCCGCGCAGCGATGGGGCCTGGGATGTCTCGATGGATTTTTCGCAAAGCGCCTCCGTCGAGTTCAACGGGCCCGAGGGGCTGCAAAGCACGCAGTTTTCGATCAAGGATGGCAAGGGCTCCGGCGTCTACGATCCCAATCTGGCGGCCTTCACCAGCGGCACCAGTTCAATGGCCGGCATGACCATGGCATCGAAGGATGCCAAGCAGCACATGGAGGC
>NZ_RZRQ01000318.1:0-6852 GCF_003997785.1 Mesorhizobium sp. M7D.F.Ca.US.004.01.2.1
CGACGCTGAAGGAAGCCGGCATCGATGTGGAGTTGTTCAACTGGCGCGGCGTCTTCGCACCACCCGGCGTTTCCGATGCCGACAAGGCAGCGATGATCACGCTGGTCGAGACCATGGCCAAGAGCGATGCGTGGGCGACCGAATGCAAGAACCGCAACTGGACGCCTATCCTTCTCACCGGCGACGATTATGCGAAGTTCGTCACCGAGGATTCGGCGCGTATCGAGGCTATCCTGAAAGACCTCGGGCTCGCCTGATCTCCCCTGAAGGGGCGGCACGCGCCGCCCCCTCTCGCATGGACTGCAAAGCCGGCATGAACCTGCGGTAAGGACCGGCGGTGCGATGCCGGGCATCTTCGCCAACCATATTGGGCCAGCTATCCCTGGAGGACAATCATGAGCACCAGCGACCAGCAGGCGGCGCCGCCGCGCCTTGCCGTGCCGGAATTGTTGATCGGCGTCGGGCTCCTGGCCTGCGCGGGCGCGGTCGCCTGGCAGACGCTGGCGATCCCGGTGTCGCCGCTCTACTCGAAGGTCGGCCCGACCGTCTTTCCCTACCTCACCATGGTCGGTCTGGTGGTGCTTTCGCTGTTGCTTATCCTCGCCGCACTTCGCGGCGGCTGGCAGCCGGAGGAGGAAAAGGAAACGCCGACAGACTGGAAGGCGATGGGTTTCGTCGTCATCGGCCTGATCGCCAATCTGCTGCTCATCCAGCCGCTCGGCTTCACGGCGGCATCCATCATCATGTTCGTTCTGGTCTGCTACGGCTTTGGCAGCAAGCGCACGCTGCGCGACGCAGTGCTCGGCCTGATCCTGGCGCTGGCCGCCTATTTCGGCTTCGCCAGGGCGCTTGGCGTCAATATCGGCGCCGGCTTCATCGAGAACCAGCTGAACACGGTCATCGACGCGTTCATCGGCATGTTGAGGGGCTGACGCCATGGAAACGCTCGGACATCTCGCGCACGGCTTCTCGGTTGCCTTCACCCCGGTCAATCTTCTGTGGTGCCTGCTCGGCACCACGCTCGGCACCGCCATCGGCGTGCTGCCCGGTCTCGGGCCGGCGCTGACCATCGCCCTGCTTTTGCCGATCACCTACCAGGTGGCGCCGGAAGCATCCTTCATCCTGTTTGCCGGCATCTATTACGGCGCCATGTATGGCGGCTCGACGACCTCGATCCTGCTCAACACGCCCGGCGAAAGCGCCACCATCGTCACCGCACTGGAAGGCAACAGGATGGCGCGGTCCGGCCGCGGCGGGGCAGCACTTGCCACCTCGGCCATCGGCTCGTTCGTCGCCGGCACGATCGGCACGATGGGCGTCGCCTTCCTGGCGCCGGTGGTGGTCAAGTTCGCGTTGGCCTTCGGTCCGGCCGAATATTTCTCGCTGATGGTGCTGGCCTTCATCACGGTTTCGGCGGTGCTGGGTTCATCCTCTGTGCGCGGCCTGACCAGCCTGTTTGCCGGCTTCGTGATCGGCATGATCGGCGTCGACTTGCAGACCGGCCAGCCACGCTTCACCTTCGGCATGACCGAACTGCTCGACGGCGTCGACGTCATCATTGCCGCCGTTGGCCTGTTTGCCGTCGGCGAGACGCTCTACATGGCTTCGCGCCGCTATGCCGGCAAGGACGAGATCGTGCCGCTGAAGGGCTCGCTCTACATGACAAAAGCCGAATGGGGGCGGTCGTGGAAACCCTGGCTGCGCGGCGCTGCAATCGGCTTCCCGATCGGCGCCATGCCGGCCGGCGGCGCCGAAATCCCGACCTTCCTGTCCTACGCCATCGAAAAGAAGCTGTCGAAGCACAAGGAGGAGTTCGGCACGGTCGGCGCCATCGAAGGCGTTGCCGGCCCCGAGGCTGCCAACAACGCGTCCGCGGCCGGCGTGCTGGTGCCGATGCTGACGCTTGGCCTGCCGACCTCGGCGACGGCGGCGATCATGCTGTCGGCATTCCAGAGCTACGGCATCAATCCCGGGCCGCTGCTTCTGACGACCCAGGGCGACCTCGTCTGGGGGCTGATCGCCAGCCTGTTCATAGCCAACGTCATCCTCGTCATCCTCAACCTGCCACTGATCGGGCTGTGGGTGCGGCTGCTGAAAATCCCGGCGCCGCAGCTCTATGCCGGCATCCTGGTGTTCGCCACGGTCGGCACCTATGGCATTTCGCAATCGCCCATCGACCTCGTCATCCTCTATCTGCTGGGGGCGGCCGGCTTCCTGATGCGGCGTTTCGATTTCCCGACCGCGCCCGTCATCATCGGCATGATCCTGGGGCCACTCGCCGAAACCCAGTTTCGCCGGGCGATGACCATCTCGAATGGCGACTGGTCGGTGTTTTACACCCACAAGCTGTCGCTGACGCTGCTGACGCTCGCCTTCATCGGTCTCGCCGGCCCGCATATCTGGGCCTTCATCGAGCATCGGCGTCGGCGCGGACCGGAGCATGTGCCTGGCGATGCCTGATCGATCCTTGATGCCATGACAGAACTGCTTTCCGGTATCCGCGTCCTCGACCTCACCAACGTCCTGGCCGGCCCCTATTGCGCGTATCAGCTGGCGCTGCTCGGCGCCGACGTGATCAAGGTCGAAGTGCCGCAAGGCGGCGACCTGGCGCGCCAGCTCGGCGGTTCGCCAGAGCTCAACAGCGCCGGCATGGGCGCCTCGTTCCTGGCGCAGAACGCCGGCAAACGATCGGTGGTGCTGGACCTCAAGAAGCAAGCCGATCACGAGCGTTTCCTCGATCTGGTCGCCAGCGCCGACGCACTGGTGGAGAATTTCCGCCCGGGCGTGATGGATCGGCTCGGGCTTGGCTACGAGGCGCTGAAGGCTGTCCGTCCCGGCCTCGTCTATTGCGCGATATCGGGTTTCGGCCAGACCGGGCCAATGCGCGACAATCCCGCCTATGACCAGATCATCCAGGGCCTGTCGGGGATCATGAGCATCACCGGTACGCCGGAGACGGCACCGCTGCGTGTCGGCTATCCCGTCGCCGACACGCTTGGCGGACTGGTCGGCGCGTTCGCCATCGCCTCGGCGCTGGTGCGGCAGAAGACGAGCGGCGAGGGTGCCTTTCTCGACGTCTCGATGCTCGAATGCACGCTTTCCGCACTTGGCTGGCCGGTCTCCAACTATCTGACCGCAGGTGTCGATCCCCAGCCAATGGGCAATGAGAACATGACCGCGGCACCCTCCGGTGCGTTTCGCACCGGCGGAGGGCTGCTCAACATCGCCGCCAACAAGCAGGAGCAGTTCGTGACGCTGTGTCGGCTGATCGGCCGGCCGGAACTGGCCGGGGATGCCCGCTTTGCCGAGCGCGAGACGCGCAAGCACAACCGTGCGGCGCTTAAAGCCGAGATCGAGGACGCCCTGGCGAGCGCCCCGGCGGCAGACTGGGAAGAGACGCTCAATCGTGCCGGTGTGCCCGCCGGCAGGGTGCTGACGATCCCGCAAGTGCTGGCCGAGCCGCAAGTCCTCGAACGCCAGGTGACCACCAATTTTGATGATGTGGCTGGCATGGACAAGCCGCTGACCGTTCTGCGCGGCGGCTTCATGGTCGATGGCGTTGCACCCTTGCCGAGGAAGCCGCCGCCGGCGCTCGGCGAACATATGGGCGAGGTGTTCGCGGACCTGCCACCCCGCGCCAAGGCAAAGGCACGGGCATGAGCGGCACGGAGAAGAAGACTGGCCGCGAGCGCGGCGAGGAATGGTGGCAGACCGATATCATCGAGATGCGGCCGGGCATCATCCGGCTTCGCGGCTACGAGATCCAGGATCTGATCGGCCGCGTCAGCTTCCCAGCGATGATCTGGCTGATGCTGCGTGGCGAACTGCCCAGCGAGGACCAGGCGGCGCTGCTCGGCATTGCGCTCGGTGCCGCCGTCGACCATGGGCCGCAGGCGCCATCGATCGCCATCGCGCGCATGGCGGCAACCTGCGGCGTCGGCATCAACAGCGCCATGGCCTCGGCCATCAACGTTCTCGGCGACGTGCATGGCGGCGCAGGCGAACAGGCGCTTTCCTTCTACGGTGACATTGCCGTGGCGCTCGATGGCGGTGCGACGCTGAAGGAGGCCGTCTTGGCACGGCTCGACCGGTTCTTCGCCGAGGATAAGGGCTATGTGCCGGGGCTCGGACACCGCTTCCATCCCGTCGACCCGCGCGCGCCGCGGCTTCTGGAACTGACCCGCAAATTTGCCGCGCGCGGTGTCGTCAACGGACGTTTTGCCGACATTGCCGAGGCGATCGAGGCGGAGGTCGCGCGGCGCAAAGGGAAAAAGATACCGCTCAACATCGATGGCGCCACCGCCGTCATCTATGGCGAACTCGGCTTTCCGCCGCCGCTGACGCGCGGGCTTTTCGTGCTGTCACGCTCGGTCGGCATCCTGGCGCATGCCTGGGAGCAGTCGCAGCAGGCCGAGCGAAACAAGGGGCCGCTGCCGCGCAAGTGGCTGTGGGCCTATACCGGCACGCCGGTACGCCCGTTTCCCGAAGGGGATGACACCGGCGAGTGAGGCTTTAGGCCTGGTCGACCGGCACAGGCTGAGGAAGCTTCAGCGTCTTCACCAACGTCGAAAGGTCGGGCTCATCGATGAGCATGGCCGCGTCGGCCGGCGCCAGCCAGGCCCGCTGGCGTCGTTTGGCTTCCTGCCAGTCGGCCAGTTCCTCCGTCACCTCAAGCAGATAGACGATGACGTCGACGCGGACAAAGCGGTTGGCCAGCCGCTTCCAGTAGGAATAGGTGCCGGCCGGCTGCTTCAGCGTCTTGCCGAGCACGCCGGCTTCCTCCTGCGCCTCGATGGTGGCCGCCTTGCGTCCGCTCTTGCCTTTCATCGGCCAGCCCTTGGGGACGATGAAGCGTCTGGTGGTTCGCGAGGTAACCAGCATCACCTCGATATCGCCGCGCGCGTTCAGCCGAAACGGAATAGCCGCCACCTGACGGATCCTCTCGCCCTTCTTTGCCTTGCGTACGGCCTTTTTCTTCGTGGCTGCCATTCGTGAATCCAGTCGATGCAATGCCGCATAGCGCGACAAGGCATCGTTGCAAAACCAAAACTTTCGCGTGTGCCGAAAGGCACTCCGAATACATAAGTCGGCTAAATAAATGAAAAAAGCCTGGATGTCAGCGGCAATTGCTCACGGCGGTGGTGCCGATTATCTGCGTCTGGCAGCTTGGCTTGAGTTGCTGCACGACCGGCGGCGCTTGCCGGATGATCTGGCGGTCCTGGGCACGGTACTGCTGCTGTTGCTGCTGGTATTGCTGCCGCTGTACCCTGTTTTGCAGGATTTGCAGGTCGTTCTGCCGGATCAGCGCGTTGTTGCCGGTGGCGGAATCGAGGGCCTGCGCGGAAGCGGGCAGGCAAGCCCCCACCAGCATTGCCGTGGCCAGCATTGCCGATGTGAAGATCGTTGATGGTCGAAGCGCCGACATCCGCTCATTCCCGGGTGAAAGAAATCCTCGCCTTAATATAGGGTGTCTGTCCGGCTGTGCCATATCCAGCGTCGATCGAAACGAAATCGGCTTGTCGGCCACCGAAGGTCGCTTCGCAGCGGCGGAGAATCTGCCGGGCAACCCGCATTGCACTTGACGGAGGCCGTCGATTCGCCGCTCTATCGGGTCGGCGCCGGCCTTGAGCGGAATGGCGTCAATGGCGTCGGCCTGTCCGTCAGGTACAATGGCGCCTTCGGCGAAACGGTTAAACAGAACGCCATCAGCGCATCTCTCGAGGTCAGTTTCCAGCTGGCTCGAGGCGGAGCCGGGTTGGGAGGGGTCTTGATGAGGAAGTACGCATATCTCTTGGCGATGATGGGCGTTGCCTGCGTCGTCGGTGTGCCGGCCGTGGCGGCGCAAACCAAGGGCGACAAGGTGGTCGCGGCGCCGTCCGCCGCCGATGCGCCGCAGCTGCCTGGAGGCGCGTCGGCACTGTCCGAAACCCATGGCGACTGGACGGTCAATTGCCAGATATCGGGCACGACCAAGACTTGCAGCCTGTCGCATCAGCAATTCAACAAGCAAAGCAATCAGCGCCTGCTGGCGATCGAGCTGTCGAGCAAGACCGGCGACGATGCCACGGGAACGCTCGCGCTGCCGTTCGGCCTGGCGCTGGCCAAGGGGGTCAGCCTGACCATCGACGATCAGAAGCTGGACGGCAGCCTGGCATTCAACACCTGCCAGGTCGTCGGCTGTCTGGTGCCGGTGGCGTTCGATGCGACCGTCACGCCGCTGCTGAAATCAGGCACCACCCTGAAGATCGACGCCTTCGCGGCCGACACCGGACAAGCGGTGAGCTTTTCCATTCCGCTCAATGGCTTCGCCGGCGCGCTTGCCCGGACCGCCGAGCTTTTGACCAATTGACCGCAGAGGTCATGCAGAGCTGCAGGACTTAAAGCATGCCGCCTGGATGCCGTCTCGCGGCGGGGGCAGTGCGTCGCTGCAGCAGAACCTGGCGGCAGAACGTCTTTCAGCTCAAACGACGATCGTTTTAAGCCTTTCGGCGATCAGGGCGGCGAGTCGAGCCGCCACTTCGTCCTTGCTCATCTCGGGCCATTCCTCGACGCCGGCCTTGGACACGATCCGCACCCGATTGCGATCGCCGCCCATCACGCCGGAAGGACCGACGCCGCTTCCCTGCGACACGTCGTTGGCAACGATGAGATCGGCGCCTTTCTTCTTGAGCTTGGCCTCGGCGTTGCGCAAAAGATCCTGTGTCTCGGCGGCGAAGCCGATAACCAGCCCGGGTCGTTGGCTGTGATGGCCGACGCCGGCCAGGATGTCGGGATTCTCGACCATGCGCAGCACCGGCGGCCCTTCGCCCGCGACCTTCTTGATCTTCTCATCGGCCGAGTTCTCCGTACGCC
>NZ_RZRQ01000319.1:0-6715 GCF_003997785.1 Mesorhizobium sp. M7D.F.Ca.US.004.01.2.1
AGCGAAAGGCAGGCCCGAGCCGGTCGCCAGATCCGCGATCAGCCGCGAAGCGAGGATGTCGCCGCGGCCGGCATGGGAGGCGAGCTGCATCGTCACCCGCGCTGTCAGTCCCACCGGCGGCCCGCGCAATTCGATCTCGCCGACATGCGCACCTTGCGCACTGGCCACGCCAATGCCTTGTGCCGCCTCGCGCAGCGCCACCGCACAGCGTATGGCACGCGCCGGGCCGTCGAAGCGCGACATCATCATCTCGCCTTGCGTGCCTGCCAGCCGGCCGCCATGGCGCCCGACCTGCTGGCGCCAGATTTCCTGGAAGCGCTGGCTGCGTTCGCTCCACATGCGGTCGCCCATCCGCGCCGTATCGTAGATGCGCGTCACCAGAAGTGCTGCCAGCACCCGGTCCACCTCGGTCACGGCGCGTTCCCCGGTCAGAAACTCTTCTATGATGTCGACTACTCGGTCGACGTCGCCGGTCCAGATAGGATGATCACGCCCGGGCACTTCGACCAGTTTGGCGTTAGGAATCTTCTTCGCCAGATAGCGGCTGGCGTCAGGATCGACCCGCACATCGTTGCGGCGATGGATCAGCAGCGTTGGCGCGCTGATTGCAGCCAGCACGCCACGCACGTCGATTTCCGCGTTCATGCGCGCCAGTGCCGCCGCAGCGGTCGGGCTCGCCGACAAGCGCTCGAAGCGCGCCCACCACTGGGTGAAATGTGCGTCGTCGACCCGGCCCGGCGCGAAGTTGGGCAAGGTAGCACCCGTGCCCCATGACGTTTCCGCCGTCTCGATGAAGGCGTCGAGGCGTTCGGGCGACATCACCCATTTGTGAAAATGCGCATAGCCGCCATAGAGCGCCAGCGCCCGCGTCCGCTCCGGATAGGTGGCGGCGAACAGCATCGCCATCGGAGCGCCTTCCGAAGCGCCGAGCAGTGCCGCACGGCCGCTGCCGGCGGCGTCCATCACTGCGCGCACATCGTCCATCCGGGTTTCGAGACTGGGCAGGTGGTGGGCGTCGACGCGGTCGGAAAGACCGGTACCGCGCTTGTCGAACAGGATCAGCCGCGAGAATGCCGAGAGCCGCTTCAGGAGCCTGGTATAGCCTTCGTCTTCCCAGTGCAGGTCGAGATTGGAAATGAAGCCCGGCACGAAGACAAGATCGAACGACCCCTGGCCGACCACCTGATAGGCGATCCGCACATCGCCGCTATGGGCGTATCGGGTCTCGATCGGCCTCACGAGGTTTTCCGCCCGGCCTGACGATTTCTGATCGTCGACCATAGCAGAACACCGCCGATTGCGGCAGCTCAAACTTTAGAGGTGGCGAATATAGGCTGACGGGACTCGACGACTACTTCTGCGAGGCGGCGACGTCGGCCGGGGAGGGCTTGAGCCCGAGTTTGAGGTCGGCCTCAGCCGGCGTGATCGGTCGCCTGATCCTGGCGGAGGCGGCCACCACCAACTCGTTGAAGTTCCCGGTGCCGTCGTCCAGCATCTCGAACAACTGCCGCCGCATCCTCGGCTCCCAGAACTTGTTGATATGTTCGGCGACGCCGGCAATGCCTTCCTCACGTGGCTTGGAATGAAAGAAATCGGCGATCTGGTTCGCCATGCGCACCAGCTTCTCGCTGGTGCTCATGATGTGTTCTTCGTCATGCGACATGCTTGGCAACTCCGCAAACCACCCGGTCGGGGTGGGTGAAAATATCAAAATCGTCGCCGCGCACCAGCGCCACCAGCGTCATGCCAGCCTCTTGCGCCGTTCGGATGGCAAGTGCGGTCGGCGCCGAGACGGCGATGATGAAGGCCGAGCCGATAGAAGCCGTCTTCTGCACCATCTCGACCGAAACCCTGGATGTCACCACGACAGCACCGGATGCGCCATCGATGCCGGCTTTTGCCAGCGCACCGGCCAGCTTATCGAGCGCATTGTGACGGCCGACATCTTCGCGCGCCATGACGATGCCCTTATCAGGCACATAGAAACCGGCGGCATGCACGGCTCCGGTCTCGGTGTGAAGCGGCTGCACCTTCGACAAGAGCTTGACCGAGCGGACGATGTCGCCGGCATCAAGCGTAAGCTTTGACGCACTAACCGCATCGACCGAGCGCATCGCTTCTTCGATCGATTCGATGCCGCACAGCCCGCAGCCGACAGGCCCGGCGAGCCTTCGCCGCCGTGCCTCGAAGCGCGTGTTGGCCCGGTCCTTCAGCCGGATCTGGATGTCGATGCCGGCGCCATGATCTTCGACCTCGATGGCTTCGATCTCCTCCGGCGTAGCAATGATGCCTTCGGTCAGCGAGAAGCCAAGCGCGAAATCCTCGAAATCGGCCGGGCTTGCCATCATCACCGCATGCGTGGTGCCGGCAAAGGAGAACGCCACCGGCGTCTCTTCCGGCACCATGCGGTCGGCAGCCGTCGTCCCGCCCGCGCGGCGCGCCAGCCGCGATACCTGCGTCGTGGCTTTGCGGCGCGCGCTCAAGACTACTCCGCCGCTTCCAGCTTCGCGATACGACGGCTGTTGCGTGCCTGCTCGTCATAGTCGCGCTGCCATTCCGACGGCCCGTTGGAGGCGCCGACCTGCACCGCGGTCACCTTGTATTCCGGACAGTTGGTCGCCCAGTCGGAGAAGTCGGTGGTGATCACGTTGGCCTGCGTGTCCGGATGGTGGAACGTCGTGTAGACCACGCCAGGCGACACCCGGTCGGTGATCAGCGCGCGCAGCGTCGTCTCGCCCGAGCGGCTGGTCAGCCGGACCCAGTCGCCGTCGCGCAAGCCCCGGTTCTCGGCATCGTGCGGATGGATCTCCAGCCGGTCCTCCGAGTGCCACATGCTGTTGTCGGTGCGCCTTGTCTGCGCGCCGACATTGTACTGGCTGAGGATGCGGCCGGTGGTGAGCAGCAGCGGGAAGCGCGGCCCCGTCCTTTCGTCGGTCGCCACATATTCGGTGCGGATGAACTTGCCCTTGCCGCGCACGAACCCATCGATGTGCATGATCGGGGTGCCGAGCGGCGCCTTCTCGTTGCAGGGCCATTGCACGGATCCGACACGGTCGAGCAACTCGAAGGAGACGCCAGCGAAGCTCGGCGTCGTCATCGCGATCTCGTCCATGATCTCGGAGGGATGCTGATAGTTCCAGTCCAGTCCGATGGCGCGGGCAAGCTCCTGCGTCGCCTCCCAATCGGCGTAGCGCGCCTTCGGCTCCAGAACCTTGCGCACCATGTTGATGCGGCGCTCTGCGTTGGTGAAGGTGCCGTCTTTCTCCAGGAAGGTCGAGCCCGGCAGGAAGACATGCGCGTAGTTTGCCGTCTCGTTGAGGAAGAGGTCGTGCACAACGACACATTCCATCGCGGCGAGGCCGGCGGCGACATGCTTGGTGTCGGGATCGGACTGAAGAATGTCCTCGCCCTGGATGTAGATGCCCTTGAAAGTGCCGTCGACGGCGGCGTCCAGCATGTTGGGGATGCGCAGGCCGGGTTCGTCGTCCAGCTTCACGCCCCACAAGGTCTCATAGATGTCGCGCACGGCTTCGCCGGAGATGTGGCGATAGCCCGGCAGTTCGTGCGGGAAGGAGCCCATGTCGCACGAACCCTGCACGTTGTTCTGGCCACGCAGCGGGTTCACGCCGACGCCGGGCCGGCCGATATTGCCGGTGGCCATGGCGAGATTGGCGATTGCCATCACCGTGGTCGAGCCCTGGCTGTGTTCCGTCACGCCTAGGCCGTAATAGATCGCGCCGTTGCCGCCGGTGGCGTAGAGGCGGGCCGCGCCGCGGATCAGCTCGGGATCGACGCCGGACAATTTGCCGACAGTTTCTGGGCTGTTCTCAGGCAAGGCGACGAACGATGCCCAATCCTGGAACTCCGTCCAGTCGCAGCGCTCACGGATGAAGGCTTCGTTGAAAAGACCTTCGGTGACGATCACATGCGCCAGCGCCGTCAGCACAGCCACATTGGTGCCGGGCTTCAGCGGCAGGTGATAATCCGCTTCAACATGTGCCGACTTGACCATCTCGGTGCGACGCGGATCGAGCACGATCAGCTTGGCGCCCTGGCGCAGCCGCTTCTTCAGCCGCGAGGCGAACACCGGGTGGGCCGAAGCGGGATTGGCACCGATGATGACGGCGACGTCGGTGAAGTCGACGGAATCGAAATCCTGCGTGCCGGCAGAGGTGCCATAGGTCTGGCCGAGCCCGTAGCCCGTCGGCGAGTGGCAGACGCGCGCACAGGTGTCGACATTGTTGTTGCGGAAGCCCTGCCGCACCATCTTCTGGACGAGGTAGGTTTCCTCATTGGTGCAGCGCGACGAGGTGATGCCGCCGATCGCGGTGCGTCCGTACTGGTACTGGATCCGGCGGAATTCCTTGGCCGTGTGGGCGATAGCCTCTTCCCAGGTCACCTCGCGCCAGGGATCGGTGACTTTTTCCCGGATCATCGGCGACAGGATGCGGTCCTTGTGGGTGGCGTAGCCATAGGCGAAACGGCCCTTGACGCAGGAATGGCCGTGGTTCGCCTTGCCCTCCTTGTAGGGCATCATGCGAATGACCTCGTCACCCTTCACTTCGGCCTTGAACGAGCAGCCGACACCGCAATAAGCGCAGGTGGTGACGGCCGAACGCTCCGGCAGGCCCTTGGCAAGCACCGTTTTCTCGCGCAGCGCATCGGTCGGACAGGCCTGTACGCAGGCGCCGCAGGACACGCATTCCGAATCGATGAACGCCTCGTGCATTCCCGCCGAAACCCGGGATTCGAAACCACGTCCCTCGATGGTCAGCGCGAAGGTGCCCTGGACCTCTTCGCAGGCTCTCACGCAGCGCGAGCAGACGATGCATTGCGATGCATCATAGGTGAAATAGGGGTTGGATTCGTCGCGGGCGATGTAATCGACCGCCAGCGAGCCATGGCCGGGCGCCACGCCACCTTCCGGCTTGACGTGGTTGCGGCCTTCAATGCCGTAGCGGTTTTCAGTCAAGCCGATCGACTTCGCCACCGCATCGAACTCGCTGGCCCCGGTTCCGGCCTGTTCGTTCCAGCCGGTCGGATGGTCGGAGACGTAGAGTTCCATGACGCCGCGGCGAATGGCGTCGAGCCGCTCGGTCTGCGTGCGCACGATCATGCCTTCGCCGACAGGCGTCGTGCAGGACGCCGGCGTGCCGCCGCGCCCTTCGATCTCGACAAGGCAGACACGGCACGAACCGAAGGAGTCCAGCATGTCGGTGGCGCAAAGCTTCGGGATTTCGACCCCGCCTTCCATCGCGGCCCGCATGATCGAGGTGCCTTCAGGCACGGTGATGCTGCGCCCGTCTACGTTCAGCGTGACTTGCTTCTGCGCCTTCGACTGTGGAGTTCCGTAGTCGATCTCTTCGACGAGGGATGGGAAGTCGGCCTTGATGTTCATCTGCCAGCTCCTATTCGGCAGCCACGCGCACGGGCGCTGGCTTGAAGTCGTCGGGGAAATGGGTGATCGAGCTCATGACGGGGTAGGGCGTGAAGCCGCCCAGCGCGCAGAGCGAACCGAATTTCATCGTGTTGCAGAGGTCGGTGACCAGAGCGAGGTTCTTCTCTGGCTCAATGCCCGCGGCTATTCTGTCGATGGTCTCCACACCGCGCGTCGAGCCAATGCGGCAGGGCGTGCACTTGCCGCAACTTTCGATGGCGCAGAACTCCATGGCAAAGCGCGCCTGTTTCAGCATGTCGGCGGTGTCGTCGAACACCACGATGCCGGCATGGCCGATCAGCCCGTCCTCGGCGGCGAAGGCTTCATAATCGAATGGCGTGTCGAACAGAGCGCGCGGGAAATAGGCACCGAGCGGGCCACCGACCTGCACTGCCTTGACCGGACGCCCTGTCGCCGTGCCGCCGCCGATCTCGTCGACGATCTCGCCCAGCGTCATGCCGAAAGCGGCTTCGAACAGGCCGGCATATTTGACGTTGCCGGCGATCTGGATCGGGATCGTGCCGCGCGAGCGGCCCATGCCGAAATCCTTGTAGAAGGCCGCACCCTTGTCCATGATGACAGGCACCGAGGCCAGTGAGATGACGTTGTTGATCACCGTCGGCTTGCCGAACAGCCCCTTGTGCGCCGGCAGCGGCGGCTTTGCCCGGACCATGCCGCGCTTGCCTTCGAGCGAGTCGAGCAGCGCCGTCTCCTCGCCGCAGACATAGGCGCCTGCGCCAACCCGGATCTCCATGTCGAAAGCGTTGGGTGAACCCAGCACGCTGGCGCCAAGAACGCCGGCCTTGCGAGCGATCTCGACGGCCTTGTTCATCACCGCCACCGCATGCGGATATTCCGAGCGGATATAGACAAAGCCCTTGGTCGCACCCGTGGCGATACCGGCGATCGTCATGCCTTCGATCAGCACGAAGGGATCGCCCTCCATGATCATGCGGTCGGCGAAGGTGCCTGAATCGCCTTCGTCGGCGTTGCAGACGATGTATTTGCGGTCGCCAACGGTATCGAGCACCGTTTTCCACTTGATGCCGGTCGGGAAGCCCGCGCCACCGCGCCCGCGCAGCCCGGATTCGGTCACCTGGGCGACAATGGCGGCGGGCGTCAGTCCCAACGCGTTCGTCAGGCCGTTCAACCCGCCATGTTTCTTGTAGGATTCGAGCGACAGCGGATCCGTGACGCCGCAGCGCGCGAAGGTCAGCCGCGTCTGCTTGGCCAGGAAGGGGATTTTGTCCGGCGCGCCCAGCCAGCGCTTGTGATGGC
>NZ_RZRQ01000031.1:0-31983 GCF_003997785.1 Mesorhizobium sp. M7D.F.Ca.US.004.01.2.1
TCGCCGATGCCTGGCGCATAGAGCACGTCGGCGCCGGCCTTCTCGAAGGCCTGCAGCCGCTTGATGGTGTCGTCGAGGTCGGCCTTGCCCCACAGAAAATTCTCGGCGCGCGCGGTGAAGACGAAATCGCGCTTCAGCGCCCGCGCCGCCTCCACGGCTGCCGCGACGCGCTCGACGGCATGCGTAAAATCATAGATCGGCTTGTCCGGATCGCCAGTGTGGTCTTCGATCGAGCAGCCGGCAAGACCGGCCGCTTCGGCCGCGAAGATGGTTTCGGCAGCCTGCTCGGCGCTGTCGCCCTTGCCCCTCTCGAGGTCGGCCGAGACCGGCAGGCTGGTCGCCGCCGTCACCTCGCGGCAATGGTGGATCATCGCCTCGAAGGTCACGGCGCCGTCCGGCAGGCCGCGCGAAAAGGCAAAGCCGGCGCTGGTCGTCGCCAGTGCCGTGAAGCCGAAGGAACCCAGCAGCTTCGTCGTGCCGATATCCCAGGGATTGGGCATGACGAAGGTCGAGGCATGCAGGTCGCGAAAGATCTTGCCCTTGTCCATGGTAATTCCCCCATCATGTGCTGTGTGGCTAAGCGGATTTTATCCTGCCCCATTTGACCGGGCAAACGAATGCGGTTGGTTCAGAAGCGTTTGGCGTTCTCTCCTGCCAATTTGTCCAGCGCGTCGGAATCCTTGGCGTAGCGCGATGTCTTCTTGTCCCAGTGATAGGTGATGGAAATCGCGTGGGACTCAGGCTTGGGCGGTTCGTCGCCGCAGCTTTCGCCGTTCAGCACTGTGGCATCGGTCACCGTCACCTTGATGGCGGCATGGCGTTGGCCCTCGGCGATGGCTTTGAAGGCAATGTCCTGCGTCCGGCTGTAGGCACACACGTGCTCATTGAACATGTAGATGATGTCGATCAGCTTCAACCTGTCCCTGGCAACCATGATCAGCGGGACGATAATATAGTTCTGGTTTGAATTGGAATGCGAACTCTCGATCGTGAGGATGTCATCACTGGCGCCGACGGCGAGCTTGCCGGGTTCGCGGAAATAGGTGCTGCGGTCGAGGGCGACATTGGCGGCGTCGAGCAGCTTTGGCTTGCCCGTAATGTCGTACAGCGCCAGCACCGCATAGCCCTCGGCGCTATCGGGGGAATCACCGAGATCGAACAGCATGGTCAAGCGGTCCTTGCCGCCAGCCCTGATGGCAAGCACTGCAGCGTTGGAAAAGCCCGACGTCTCGGGCGGCGAGCCGCCGCTGTCGAGCCCCTCGATATGGCGCATCTTGATCGGCAGCCCGCCCCTGTAAAAGCCATTCTTGTCGGCGGCAAGATCAGGAATGACCATCCTGGCGAGGTCGAGATAGGTGAAATCTTTTCGGCCGGGCAGTGGGCTGCCTAGATCCGGAAGGCTGGCGTCTTGGGCAAGCGCTGCGGTCCACAGCAATGGCAGCAGCATCACGGCGAGGATGAAGCGAAGCAGGTTCGTCGGCATGGTCGTCGCCTCAGGCTGTCGGGCGCGGAACGTAGCACAGCCCACCAAGCCGTCCAGTCGGGACGATGGTCAGTGGATCGGCACCAGCCCGGCAAGCTCGCGCATGTCGTCGAAAAGGATGCCGCCGGCCTGGATCAGGCCGTCGCGGTCGGAATAGGGATCGGCATGATAGGAAAACACCCGCATGCCGGCGGCGATGCCGGCCTGCGTGCCGGCGACGCTGTCTTCGATGACGATGCAGTCGGCGGGCGCAAAGCCCATGGTTTTGGCCGCATGCAGGAACAGGTCGGGAAACGGCTTGCCGCGACCGACCATGGTCGAAGAAAACATCGCGTGCTCGAACAGCGGCAACAGTCCGGTCTGGCCAAGCGTGATGTGCATTTTCGACACCCGGGCCGAGGTGGCGACGCAATAGGCGATATCGGCTGAACGCACGGCTTCGACAAACTCGCGGACGTAGGGGATCGCCTCGACGCCATGGGCGAACAGGTCCGGCAGGCCGGCATTCCAGCGATCGACGAAATCGGCGCCGAGCCTGACGCTGGTCTCTGCTTCGATCTCTTTCTGCACCGACGCCATGCTGCGGCCGGAGAAATTCTTGCGGCAATATTCGAAGCTTGTCGGATAGCCGGCAGCGGTCAGCCATTCGGCGAGGCGCCGGTTGGCCAAGTTCTCAGTATCGACCAGGATGCCGTCGCAGTCGAAGATGACAAGTTTAGGCAGTTCAGACATCAGGCGGTGCCGGTCGAGCCGAACCCGCCCGCGCCACGCGCGGTGCCGCCTGCCAATGTGCGCTCTTCCACGGCCGCCTGCGTCACCGCCGCGAAGACGATCTGGGCGATGCGCATGCCGCGCGTCACCGCGAAATCCTCGTCGCCCAGATTGATCAGCAACACCTTGACCTCGCCGCGGTAGTCGCTGTCGATGGTGCCGGGCGTGTTGAGGACGGTAAGGCCATGTTTGAAAGCAAGACCCGAGCGTGGCCGGACCTGACCCTCCATGCCTTCCGGAATTTCCAGGATCAGCCCGGTCGGCACCAAAGCGCGTTTTCCCGGCAGGATCAGCAGCGGCCGGTCGTCCGGCACCGCGGCGCGCAAATCCATGCCGGCCGCGCCAGTGCTTTCATAGGCGGGAAGGGGAAGTCCTTCACCATGCGGCAACCTGACGAAGCCGACGGTCGGACCGATGACGGAGGGAGTTTGAAGGGCTGCGCGCATAAAATCGATCCTATCGGCGCGAACGGCGATTCGGTCAACTCGACTGTAATTCTATCAACGGCTTTCTTTGTGGCGTTACGACGACCTGGCCATCGGAACGACGGTGGTCTCCTTGATCTCCTCCATCACGAACGACGCGGAGACATCAGACAGCGCCACCTTGGCGATCAGCCGCTGGTAGAGCCGGTCATAGGCCTTCACGTCTGCGACGCGGGCGCGCAAGACATAATCGAGGTCGCCGGACATGCGGTAGACGCCGGTGATCTCGGAAAAGCCGGTCACCGCCGCCCTGAATTTCTGCAGCCACTCCGGATCGTGGTTGGACGTGCGGATCAGGATGAAGACCGAAAGGCCAAGTCCGAGCTTTTCGGCATCGACCAGCGCCACCCGACCGGTGATGATGCCATCTTCCTCCAGCCGCTTCACCCGGCGCCAGCAGGCATTGCGCGACAAGGCCACCCGTTCCGACAGCTGGTCGACCGACAGCGTGCCGTCGCGTTGCAGCTCGGTGAGCAATTTTCGATCGATTTCATCGATATCGAGTGCCATGTGGGATGTTTGTCCCATGATCTGGCTGATTACAAGGATATTTTGAGACCGATGAACCGGCGAGGCGTGTCAGGATACTCATATCAGGAACTCAGACGCTGAAGGGGAACCAGCATGTCGGTCGCAAGGATTTTCACCTCTCATCCAGCCAAGGTTGGCGAGACGTATCTCAGTCATATGGCTTTTGCCGCCTGGTTCTCGTCGCGGCTGCTGCTGGCGGCGGGCGCCGCGCTCGTTCATGCTTTCTTGCCATTTCTGTTTGAGACTACCGCCAGCCGAATCGTTCGCGAGCTTTACGAGCGGACGCACAACAGAGGCACGCACGCGACCAAGGAGCCCGCGGCTCTTATGGATCGCGCCTAGAGGACGACAGAAGCGATGTGCCGATGGGCGGCCTATCTCGGTGAAGCGGTCTTTCTCGAAGACATCCTCACCGCGCCCTGTCACTCGTTGATCGCCCAGAGCCATTGCGCCCAGGAAGCAAAATCGCCGACCAATGGCGACGGCTTTGGCCTTGCCTGGTATGGCGACCGCCCGGAGCCGGGTCTCTATCGCGATATCCTGCCGGCCTGGTCCGATCCCAATCTGAAGAGCCTGTGCCGGCAGATCAAATCCGGCCTGTTCCTCGCCCATGTGCGGGCGTCGACCGGCGGCGCCACCAGCCGCATGAACTGCCATCCGTTCATCTCCAGCTCCTGGTCGTTCATGCACAACGGCCAGATCGGCGGCTTCGACAAGATCCGCCGTGCGCTGGAGAACTCGCTGTCCGACGCCGTCTTCGACCAGCGCGAAGGCACCACCGATTCCGAACTCTTCTTCCTGCTGATGATCGACGAAGGATTGGCCACCGATCCGCAAGGCGCCGTCTCCCGCGCCACCAGCCGCGTGCTCGAAGCCTCGCGCCGCGCCGGCCTAGAACCGGCGCTGAAGCTCACCGCCGCCTTCTCGGACGGGCAGGCGCTGCATGCGGTGCGCTATGCCACCGACGCCCACGCTCCGACGCTCTACACTTCTGTCCTGCGCAAGGGTGGCGGCCGCTGCATCGTCTCTGAACCCTTCGACCGCGAGGGCGGCGACTGGCAAGCGATCCCGCCATCGAGTTTTGTCACCATCACCGGCGATGACATGGCCATTCGGCCATTTGCTCCGATTGCGGCGAAGCTGGCGCTGGTCGGGTAGGTTTCTTCGCCAACTGGTAGCGTCGCGGGCCAGCGCCGACCTCAACAGACTATCGGCACAATTCCGATCAAACGCGGCCAATCCTCGAATGCTCAACTCCGCTTGAAATCGCGCCGCTATCCGCCATTTGATCAGGCACGCGCCGCCAAGCCGGAGCATTCACTATGGACCCCGTCTTTTCCTCGACTATCGATCTCGCCGCCGCCATCGCCGCGCGGAAAATCTCCGCCGTCGAAGCACTCGACGCCCACCTGGCGCAGATCGATGCCCACAACGAGGCCGTCAACGCCGTCATCTCGCTTGACAGGGATGGCGCCCGCGAGTGTGCCAAGAGGGCAGACGCAGCCCAGGCGCGCGACGAGGCTCTCGGACCTTTGCATGGCGTGCCGTTCACGCTGAAGGACATGCATGAAACGGCAGGCGTGAAGACCACGGTCGGCTTCCCGCCCTTTGCCGATTATGTCGCCAAACAGGACAGCCCGGTCGTCGCGCGGTTGAGGGCGGCCGGCGGCGTGCTGATGGCCAAGACCAATGTCGCGACCCTGCTGTCTGACTGGCAGTCGAACAATCCACTGTTCGGCCGTACCTGTAATCCCTGGAATCTCCAGCGCACGGCAGGCGGTTCCAGCGGCGGCGCGGCAGCGGCACTTTGCTCGGGGATGACGCCGTTCGACGTCGGCACCGACATGCAGGATTCGATCCGGCTGCCGGCCTCTTTCTGCGGCGTCTACGGCTTGAAGCCGACGGAGCATCGTGTCTCGCTGGCCGGCGCCTTCCCCGATCCGGGAGGAGCTGCGCGCAGCGTGCGGCTGATGTCCTGCCTCGGGCCGTTGGCGCGCAGCGTGGAAGATTTGGCGCTGATCCATCAAATCATCGCCGGCCCGGACGGGCGCGACACCGATCTTGCGCCGGTGCCGGTCGAGGACATGCCTAAGCTCGACCCTAGGACATTGCGCATCGCCTTCGCGCCGTCCTTTCCCGGGTTTCCGGTGGCCGGCGAGATCAGCGCCGCGGTCGAAAGTCTCGCAAGGCAGCTGCAAGACGCCGGCGCCGCCGTCGAAGAAGCAAAACTGCCGAAACTCGATCTGCACGACGATCTGGAACAGGGCGGCGCGCTGATCGGCATGATGATGGAGGCCGTGCAGCCGGAGCCGCCCGAGGAACCGACACCGGTGTCACGCTGGTTCGAGGCGCTCGCCCGCCGCGACAGGTCCATTCTCGCCTGGGACCGGTTTTTCGAAAACTGGGATGCCCTGCTCTGCCCGGTCGCCATGACCACCGCCTTCCCGCATTGCGAGCCGGGCACGCCGATCAAGCTCGACGGCAAGGAGCAGAGCTATTGGATGCTACCGGCCTATGGCGCCGTGTTCAACTACAGCGGCCATCCAGCGCTTTCGATCCCGTGCGGACTGGACAGCGCCGGCCTGCCGATCGGCCTGCAACTGGTCGGAAGACGCTGGTCGGAGGAGCGGCTGCTCGGCATCGCCAGGGCAATCGAACCTTTGGCCGGCGGCTTTCGCCGTCCGCCTAGCTACTGAGCGAAGCGCGACAATCGATAAGGCGCAAGCAGCCGGTCGCGCTCGCCGTCGAGGATTTCCCGGGCGGCGAACAGGCCGACGGCCGGCGCCAGCGTGATGCCGGAATGCATGACCGCGACATAGACACCGTCCACGCCCTCGGCGCGGCCGATGATCGGAAAGCCGTCGATCGGCGTTGGCCGGTAGCCGACCGTGTGGAAATCGAGTTCCAACCCGTCGCTGTCGCGCAGCATGGCTTTCATGGCCGCAAACAGTGCGTGGGCGGTGGCTTCGGCATCCATGCTCGGGTCGGCGCCGCCAAAATCCGAGCCGGCGATGATGCGGCCCTCCGCGGTCTGGCGCATGTGCAGTCGCTCGGCCAGCACCAGCCCGTTGAGCAGCTTTTTGGAGGGCCGCGAGTGGACGATCAGGCCGGGCGGCGTTTCGATCGGCAGGTTGATCCCGGCCGTCGCGGCAATCTCCGGTGAGCCGACGCCGGCCGCGATCACCACCTCGTCTGATGCAATCAGGCCATGTGATGTGTCGACACCGGTGATCCTGCCGGCGGTCTGGACCAGCGCCGTCACCGTGCTGGAGATAATACGTGCGCCAAGTCGCTCGGCGTCGGCCAGCAGCGCTTTCGTGGCTGCGACAGGCTCGGCCACCCCCTCTTCAGCCACATACAGGGCAAAATCCGGCAGCTCGGTGAGATTGGGTTCGATGCGCGCAGCACCGGCGCGGTCGACGTGCTCGATGCCGTAGCCCCAGGCGGAATGCTCAGTGGCATAGGTTTCCATGTCGGCCGCCGACAAATCCCAGCACAGGCCGCCGCACCAGCTCAGCGGCAGGCCGGGCAGGTCCCGCGCCAGCCGCGTCCACTCGGCCATTGCGCGGGTGCGCAGCCTGAAATACGGCTCCGGATTGCCCCAGCTGGCGTTGATCCAGGCAAACGAATTTGGCGTCGCCACCCCACCGGCAGCACTGTCGGCAATGACCACCACCCGCGCACCCGCTCTGCTCAGATGCCAGGCGATGGAGGCGCCGATGATGCCGGCGCCGATGACGATCACTTGTTTTGCGGCGCTCATGCTCGCTCCTCTTCCCTAGCGACTTCTGACGGGCGTTCATCCAAGTGCCATCCTGGCAGCCGCTTGCCAACATCGCGCAGCGCGAAATATGCGGCAATGCGCTGGCCCGAGCCATAGCACGACTGAGCTGCATGCTCTGACTGTGAGGCGGCAACCAGCAGCGTTCGAGCCGCCGGACCGGTCGACAGCCCGGCACTGCGCTGCTAGAAGCCCGGCCTGTCACACGGAAATCCCAGAGAATGCCCGAAGCAATAGAAGAAGAAGTGGCGCGCCGCCGCACCTTCGCGATCATCGCGCACCCGGACGCCGGCAAGACCACGCTCACCGAAAAGCTGCTGCTGTTCGGCGGCGCCATCCAGCTTGCCGGCGAGGTCAAGGCCAAGAAGGACAAGATCCAGACGCGGTCGGACTGGATGAAGATCGAGCGCGAGCGCGGCATTTCGGTCGTCACTTCGGTGATGACCTTCGAGTATGAGGACAATGTCTTCAACCTGCTCGACACGCCCGGGCACGAGGATTTCGCCGACGACACCTACCGCACGCTATCGGCGGTCGACTCGGCCGTCATGGTCATCGATGCCGCCAAGGGCATCGAGCCGCGCACGCTGAAACTGTTCGAGGTCTGCCGGCTGCGCGACATCCCGATCATCACCTTCGTCAACAAGATGGACCGCGAAAGTCGCGACCCATTCGAGATACTCGACGAGATCGAGCAGAAGCTGGCGCTGGACACCGCGCCGATCACCTGGCCGATCGGCCGCGGCAAGACGTTCTCTGGCACCTACCATCTGGCGCTGAACGCCGTGCGCAAGGGCGACGATGAGAAGGAACGCACGCCGGTCAACGGTCCCGATTCCAACCGCGTTGCCGGGCTGCTGCCGGAGAACGAGCGCGAAACCTTTATTGAGGAGCTGGAACTGGCGCGCGAAGCCTGCCGGCCGCTCGACATCGACGCTTTTCGCGAGGGCCATCTGACGCCGGTCTATTTCGGCTCCGCGTTGCGCAATTATGGCGTCCGCGACCTGATCGAGGCGCTCGGCGCCTTCGGGCCGCCGCCGCGTGCGCAGGAGGCTGACACCCGCAAGGTCGAGGCGACCGAGGAGAAGATGACGTCCTTCGTCTTCAAGATCCAGGCCAACATGGACCCCAACCACCGCGACCGCATCGCCTTCGTCCGTGTCTGTTCGGGCAAGCTCGAGCGCGGCATGAAGGCCAAGCTGGTGCGCACGGGAAAGCCGATGTCGCTGTCGGCGCCGCAGTTCTTCTTTGCCCGCACCCGCGTCACCGCCGACGAGGCCTTTGCCGGCGATGTCGTCGGGATCCCCAACCACGGCACGCTGCGCATCGGCGACACGCTGACCGAAGGCGAGGAGATACTGTTCCGCGGCGTGCCGAATTTCGCGCCGGAAATCCTGCGCCGCGTCCGCCTCGGCGACGCGATGAAGGCCAAGAAGCTCAAGGAAGCGCTGCACCAGATGGCCGAGGAGGGCGTCGTGCAGCTGTTCTCGCCCGAGGACGGCTCGCCGGCCATCGTCGGCGTCGTCGGGGCGCTGCAGCTCGACGTGTTGAAGGAGCGGCTGAACTTCGAATACACGCTGCCGGTCGAATTCGAGATGTCACGCTTTTCTGTCTGCCGCTGGATATCGGCCGATGACAAGGCCGAGGTGCTGCGTTTCATCGAGGCGCATCGCGGCGACATCGCCCGCGATCTCGACAATGATCCTGTGTTCCTGGCCCAGCACGCCTTTTCGCTGAATTACGAAGCGGAACGCTGGAAGGCGATCAAGTTTGCCACCATCAAGGACTATCAGGTCCGCGACAGAGCGGCTTGAAGTTCTCCCTTCTCCCCGTTTTACGGGGAGAAGGTGCCCGAAGGGCGGATGAGGGGCAGCGCCGACCTCAAGGACCAATGGGCTCCTATGCCCCCGACCCGTCGCAGGCTCCCAGCCCTTCGGGCGTTCAGCCCCTTCAAAAAGGCCCACTGGACCTTTTGATCCGCCCGAAGGCGGACCGGGTCTTCACCGTTCGAAGCTCGAAAAGCCAAGCAATTGGCTTTTCGTCCGCTACGCGGACCGCTTCTCACCCCTTCGCCGCCTCTTCGATCTTGGCGATGTCGATCTTGCTCATCTGCATCATCGCCGACATCACGCGGCCGGCCTTGGCCCGGTCCGGATCCAGAAGCAGGCGCGGCAGTTGCTCCGGCACAACCTGCCAGGAGATACCGAACTTGTCCTTCAGCCAGCTGCATTGCGACGGTTCGCCGCCACCTTCGATGAGCTTGTCCCAGAAATAATCGACCTCTTCCTGCGTCTTGCAGTCGATCGACTGCGACATCGCTTCGGTGTGCTTGAATTGCGGTCCGCCATTGAGCGCCTGGAACTGCACCCCGTCGAGTTCGAACGTGGTCACCAGCACCTTGCCTTCATCGCCGTGGCCTTCGGGCCAACGCATCACGCTCAGCACCTTCGAATTCTTGAAGATGGACACGTAGAAATTCATCGCCTCTTCGGCCTGGTCGTCGAACCACAGGCAGGTGGTGATCTTTTGCATGTCGTGCTCCTCGGGATGTTTTGGTTGCGGTTACGGTGAAACGGCGACTCCGGGAATGGTGCCATTCCTTGCCGTCTGCCCCAAGGACGGCCGTGCGCGGCGCGATCCGACAGCGGCCCGCAATTTTTTTCGGGAGCCGGTTTTTGGAGGAATCTGGCGCATTGCAAAATTGTGGCCAGACCGGGCTTGCGCGTCTATAACGCCTGCGGTCCGAATTCAGCTCCGCCGCGCCATTCCCAGGCTGCGGCCAGCCACCAAGGAAAAAACATGCCTGCCTATCGTTCCCGCACCACCACCCATGGCCGCAACATGGCCGGCGCTCGCGGCCTCTGGCGCGCCACCGGCATGAAGGACTCGGATTTCGGCAAGCCGATCATCGCGGTGGTCAATTCCTTCACCCAGTTCGTGCCGGGCCATGTCCACCTGAAGGACCTCGGCCAGCTGGTGGCGCGCGAGATCGAGAAGGCCGGCGGCGTTGCCAAGGAATTCAACACCATTGCCGTCGATGACGGCATCGCGATGGGCCATGACGGCATGCTCTATTCGCTGCCGTCGCGCGAATTGATCGCCGATTCCGTCGAATACATGGTCAACGCGCACTGCGCCGACGCCATGGTCTGCATCTCCAATTGCGACAAGATCACGCCCGGCATGCTGATGGCGTCGTTGCGCCTCAACATCCCGACCGTCTTCGTTTCCGGCGGGCCGATGGAAGCCGGCAAGGTGGTGCTGGCCGGCAAGACGCAGGCGCTCGACCTCGTCGACGCCATGGTCGCGGCCGCCGACGACAAGATCTCCGATGAGGACGTCAAGGTCATCGAGCGCTCGGCCTGCCCGACCTGCGGCTCCTGCTCGGGCATGTTCACCGCCAATTCGATGAACTGTTTGACCGAGGCGCTTGGCCTGTCGCTGCCCGGCAACGGTTCTACATTGGCGACGCATGCCGACCGCAAGCGGCTGTTCGTCGAGGCCGGCCATCTGATCGTCGATCTCGCCCAGCGCTATTACGAGCAGGATGACGAGACGGCGCTGCCGCGCAACATCGCCTCGAAGGGCGCCTTCGAGAACGCCATGACGCTCGACATCGCCATGGGCGGGTCGACCAACACCGTGCTGCATATTCTGGCCGCCGCGCATGAGGGCGAGATCGACTTCGATCAGGACGACATCGACGCGCTGTCGCGCAAGGTGCCGGTGCTGTGCAAGGTTGCTCCAGCCAAGTCCGACGTTCATATGGAAGACGTTCACCGCGCCGGCGGCATCGTGGCGATCCTCGGCCAGCTCGACAATGCCGGCCTGATCAACCGCGATTTGCCGACCGTGCACACGCGAACGCTGGGTGACGCGCTCGACCATTGGGATATTTCCCGCTCGACCAGCCAGAGCGTGCGCGATTTCTTCCTGGCGGCTCCTGGCGGCGTGCCGACACAGGTCGCCTTCAGCCAGGACCGCCGCTGGGACGAACTCGATCTCGACCGCGAGAAAGGCGTTATCCGGTCAGTCGAACATCCCTTTTCCAAGGATGGCGGCCTTGCCGTGCTGAAAGGCAATCTGGCGCTCGACGGCTGCATCGTGAAGACGGCCGGCGTCGATGAATCGATCCTGAAGTTCACCGGCCCGGCCCGCGTATTCGAAAGCCAGGATTCGAGCGTCAAGGCGATCCTGTCGAACGAGATCAAGGCCGGTGATGTCGTGGTCATCCGCTATGAGGGGCCGCGCGGCGGCCCCGGCATGCAGGAAATGCTCTACCCGACCAGCTATCTGAAGTCGAAAGGCCTCGGCAAGGCCTGCGCGCTGGTCACCGACGGCCGCTTCTCCGGCGGCACGTCGGGCCTGTCGATCGGCCATGCGTCGCCGGAAGCCGCCGAGGGCGGCCTGATAGGATTGGTGCAAGAGGGCGACACGATCGAGATCGATATCCCGAACCGCAGTATCCGCCTTGCTGTCGATGACGCAGAACTCGCTGCCCGCCGGGCGGCGATGGAGGCAAAGGGCACCTTGGCCTGGAAGCCCGAGGAAAAGCGCAAGCGCAAGGTGACGACAGCCTTGCGCGCCTATGCCGCCATGGCGACCAGCGCGGCCAAGGGCGCGGTGAGGTTCGTGCCGGAGTAGGGGTTGCGCAGAGGCTCCCTCATCTGGCTGCTTCGCGGCCACCTTCTCCCTGCTGGGGAGAAGAGGCAGGCGCCGGCGTTGACGATCTCTTCTCCCCTCGGGGAGAAGGTGGCCCGAAGGGCCGGATCAGGGCATGGCGCCCACATCCGGAACACCATCACGGCATCAACTGATACTCATAAAGCTTCTGATAGAGCCCGCCCTGCTTGAGCAAGCTCTTGTGCGGGCCGCTTTCCATCACCTTGCCGGCTTCGAGCACCACGATGGTGTCGGCCTGGTGCACGGTCGACAGACGGTGCGCGATGACGATCGTCGTGCGCCCTTCCGTCAATTGCTGCAGCGCATCGCGAAACAGCGCTTCCGATTCGGCGTCGAGTGCGCTGGTCGCTTCATCCAAGAGCAGGATCTCGGCATTGCGCAGCATGGCGCGTGCGATCGAGATCCGTTGGCGCTGTCCGCCGGACAGCAGCGCGCCGTTCTCACCCACTTCGGTGTCGTAGCCCTTCGCCTGCGCGCGGATGAAATCGTGCGCGTTGGCCGCCTTGGCGGCGGCGATCACTTCATCGTCGGTCGCGTCCTGACGCCCAAGCCGGATGTTGTGCATGATCGTGCCGGCAAACAGAAACGTGTCCTGGCTGACATAGGCGATCTTTTCCCGCAGCGACGCCAGCGTCGCATGGGAAATGTCCTGGCCGTCGAACAGCACCTTGCCGCTCTGCGGGTCGTACATGCGCATGATCAGGTTCAGAACAGTCGACTTGCCGCCGCCGGAAGGCCCGACCAGCGCCGTCATCTTGCCGGGCGCAAGGGTCAGGTCGAACCGGTTCAACACCGGCGGGCCATTCTGGTAGGCGAAGCTGACGGCGTCGAACCGGATCTCGCCCGGTCCGGCCAGAAGCGGCTTTGCATCCGGCTTCTCGGCCAGCGTCAGCGGCTCGTCGGCCAGCTGGAACATCATGCGCACGCCGACAATGCCGCTCTCCAGTGAGATGCGCACGCGGGCAAGGCGCTTTGCCGGTTCGTAGGCGAGCAGCAGCGCCGCGATGAAGGCCATGATGCCGCCCGGTGTCTGGCCGCCCTCCAGCACCAGAAGGCCGCTGACCAGCACGGCGCCCGCGATTGCCAGCCCGGCGAGCGTCTCCATCACCGGACTGGTGATCGCTTCCAGCGAAGCGATGTTGTTGGCCCTGTCCTCGACGTCCGACACGGCCTTGAACATGCGCTTGCGCATCATGCCTTCGAGGTTGAAGGATTTGACCACGCGCACGCCGATTGCGGTTTCCTGCATCACCTGCACGATCTGACCGACCGAGCGGAACTCCATTGCGGCGAACTTGCGAACACGCTTCAGGATGCGGTTGACCCCGTAGATAGCCAAGGGGCCGACGATGAAGCAAATCAGGGACAGCGACGGCTCCTGCACGATCATGACCAGCACCAGGGCAATCAAGGTCACCAGATCCCGCACATAGGAGGTGACGATGAGGTCGAGCACGTTGCGCGCCGCCTGGGCATTGTTGGTCATGCGGGTGATCAGGTCGGATGACGAGGTCGAATGATAGAACTCGATGCCTTGCGCCAGGACGCGATCGTAGATCTTGCGCTGCCGCTCGGCGATGATGGCGTTGCCAACCCGGCTCATGCAGTAGGCCTGGACGAAATTGGCGATGCCCTTGACGATGAAGATCACGGCGACCGCCACGGCAATCATGTTGACGCGTTCGATCCTTTTATCGATCACGAATTCATTGGTGATTTCGCGCAGGATCCAGGCGCTGGCAGCCGTCGTGCCGGCCACCACCAGCATCGACAGTATGGCGGCGCCGTATCCAAACATATGTTGGCGGAAGGATTCCCGAAGCAACCTCGCAACGAGGCGCTGGTTTTCCGTCGAGCGGAAGAAACGAAACAAACGGCGGATCCTTGAAACCGGGACAATGAAGGCGGCTTATAGAGGGAGTTGCGGCCGGATGGAACCATCCGCGGCCGCCGCGGACAAACCGCTGTTGCAAGCGGCATCGACGGGATGCGATTTTCAGCCTCGGCTACATCGGATGATTCTTTTGACGGGGATGACGACAGATGGATTTCGACCTTATCGTTCGCGGCGGCACACTGCCTGATGGCAGGGTTGCCGACATCGGCATCAGCGGCGAGACGATCGCGGCGATCGAGCCTGCTCTGCAAGGCTCTGCGCGGACCGAGGTTGACGTCCGTGGCAATCTGGTCTCGCCGCCCTTCGTCGATCCGCATTTCCACATGGACGCGACGCTCTCCTACGGCATTCCGCGCATCAACGCGTCGGGCACGCTGCTCGAAGGCATTTCGCTGTGGGGCGAATTGAAGCCGCTTTTGACGCATGAGGCGGTGCGCGACCGCGCGCTTGCCTACTGCGACTGGGCGGTGTCGATGGGCCTGCTCGCCATCCGCACCCATGTCGATGTCTGCGACGACCGCCTGCTGGCGGTCGAGGCGCTGCTCGAGGTCAAGAAGACGGTCGCCCCCTACATCGATCTGCAACTGGTCGCTTTCCCGCAGGACGGGTTTTATCGCTCGCCGACGGCACGGGAGAACACCATCCGCGCCTTGGACATGGGCGTCGATATTGTCGGCGGCATCCCGCATTTTGAGCGCACCATGGCCGACGGCACGCGCTCGGTAACGGAGTTGTGCGAGATCGCGGCCAGGCGTGGCCTGATGGTCGACCTGCATTGCGACGAGACCGATGATCCGCTGTCGCGTCACATCGAACAGCTTGCCTATGAGACGCAGCGCCTTGGTCTGCACGGCAAGGTCGCCGGCTCGCACCTCACTTCGATGCATTCGATGGACAATTACTATGTTTCGAAGCTGCTGCCGTTGATTGCCGAGGCGGGCGTCTCGGTCATTCCCAATCCGCTGATCAACATCATGCTGCAGGGCCGCCACGACACCTTCCCGAAGCGCCGCGGCCTGACCCGGGTCAAGGAGATGCTGGCGCTTGGCATTCGCGTCGGCTGGGGCCAGGATTGCGTGCTCGATCCTTGGTATTCGCTGGGCACCGCCGACATGCTCGACGTCGCCTTCATGGGCCTGCATGTAGCGCAAATGTCGAGCCCGGCCGACATGGCGCGCTGCTTCGACATGGTCACAAACGTCAATGCCGCGATCATGGGCCTCGATCATCTTGGCCTGGCGGTCGGCAAGCGCGCCAGCCTTGTCGTCCTCGACGCCGGCAATCCGATCGAGGCCTTGCGCCTGCGCGCCGAACGCCTGTGTGTCATCGCCAGTGGCAAGGTGGTGGCGGAGCGGACGAAGCAGGAGACCAGGCTGTCCATCGGTGGAAGGCCGGGAATGGTGAACCGGCGGCACGTATCCAGCTAGAGCGGTTCACCGTTTCGCGGAAACGGTGAACCACTCCTAGCTCTTTGTTTTGACGCAATTCCCAAGGGAAAGCGCTATGCGCTTTTCCCGGGAAAACCGTTTCACACTTTCCTGGTATTGCTCTAGATACAGCCGATTCCCGGCGCTGGTCTTACCCATTGCCCGAATTCTCCTCGTCAAAGCCGCCGCTTCCGTCTACGACGCGGCTTATATTGGGGGAGGAATCGGGATCGGCATGACGCAGCCCGTGGCGCAGAATTCGACGATCAGGAACGTGCTTTTGGCCGGCATTCTGCTGATGCTGGCCGGCGACTTCCTGTTTGCGCTGAATGACGCGATGGGCAAGTGGCTGGTCGCCAGTTTCTCCGTCGGCCAGGTCGTGCTGATCCGCTCCATCGGCGCCTTCTTCGTGCTTGGCCCGATGATCGCCCATCAGGGCACGGCCAAGCTGTTTCGCATGGAACGCCTGGAGCTGCAGCTGCTGCGCGTGGTGATGACCACGCTCGACACCGCGCTCTTCTATGCCGCCGTCGTCTATCTGCCGCTTGCCGATGTGATGAGTTTCTACATGGCCGGGCCGATCTACGTTGCGGCACTCTCGCATCTCTTGCTTGGCGAAAAGGTCGGCTGGCGCCGCTGGATGGCCATCCTGCTCGGCTTCTGCGGTGTGCTGATCATGCTGAAACCGTCCTCGGCGGCGTTCTCTCTGTCATCGGGCTTTGCGCTGGTGGGCAGCATCTCCTTCGCCTTCGCCATCATCCTCAACCGCCGGCTGCGCGGCACCAGCGACACAAATCTGGTGACATGGCAGACCATCGGCACGCTGCTGGTCGGCGGTGTGCTGACCATCGGCGCCTGGCAGACGCCATCGGCACTCGATCTCGGCGCCATGCTGCTGCTCGGCATCGTCTCCTGCGGCGCCCATCTGATGATCACCAGGGCGCTCAAGCTGGCGCCGGCCTCGACGCTGGCGCCGCTGCACTACACGCTGCTCCTGTGGGCGGTGGTCTTCGGGCTGGTGTTCTTCGGCGACGTTCCAGGCCCGCGCATCCTGATCGGCTCGGGCATCGTCGTTCTGGCCGGCCTGTTCATCTTCCACCGTCAGAAAGTGGTCGAGACCACGGTGCCGCCCGAAAATGTGCCGAAAGGCGTGAACTAGGGGCAGGCTCAACCCTGACGTATCGCCGCCAGGTGCATTGAAAACTCCGGCGTCTCCATCAGCGCCTTGCAGCGCGCAAATCGCCCGTCGGCATAGGCGCGGAAATCGTCGACCGGGTTGTTGTTGGCGAGCTGGATCAGCCCCCACAGCGTCCACAACAGATCGCACATCGCCTTGTGGATGACGATGCGGCCGCGCTCCGCCGGCCTGGCCTCGCCGCCGAAATAGGCGCGCATCATCTCTTCATCCTGCGTCGTGTCGAATTTGCCTTCCACACTGAGGTCGCCAAGGTCCCAGAGCGGGTCATTCATGCCCGAATATTCCCAGTCGACGATCCACATCCGCTCACCCGTATCAAGAAAGTTTTCGCACAGCGGATCGCAGTGGCAGGCGACGAGCGGCAGCGGATGGGCGGCCAGCGCCGACCGCACTGTCTCGGCCTCGCGCACGACGTCGTGATAGCCGGCGGGCAGGGCGACATCCTTGGTCGACAGCACCTTGAGGTAGTCGTCGATCATCGCAAACAGTTCGAAGCGGAAGGGAAACACCGCGCCTGAAGCGTGCAGCTTGCGGAAGGCCTCGCCGGCGCGGGCCGGGCTGCCAGGCCGAACCTTGAATTTTTCCGGCGACATCGTCTCGGCGCCGGCGATGAAACGCGTCACCATGATGCCGGTGCCGGGGTCGACATGCAACACTTCGGGGCTGACCCCTGCTTTTGCCGCTTCGCGCGCGGCCACCGCTTCGTTGGCCCGGTTGATGTATTCTTCGGTGCCTTTGCCGGGAATGCGCAGGCAGAATTCGCCGGCCTTGAAAACCAGGTTGGTGAGGCCGCCGAGCCGTTCCAGCGGCCCGTTGTATCTGGCCAGCATCGGAATGGCGGCCAATGCCGCGCGCGCCTCGTCTGTCACCATGCCTGCGCCCCCACGCTGTTATTTGTCGCAGCGACGGTTCCACAATTTTCGTGCTTTGGCTATCATCCGATTGAGGGTTCACAGATTGGCGGATAGGATAAAAGTGGCGGACAGCAAACATCAGGGCGCACTCGCCGAGGCCTACGCGGCGAAGCGGCCGGAGGAAGTCGCCGCACTCTACGACCGCTGGTCGCAAACCTATGATGCCGACATGTCGGCCGCCGGCTATCGCCATCCAACGATCTGCCTCGCGTTGCTGGCGCGCCATTTGCCGCGCGGTGCCGCACCGCTGCTCGATGCGGGAGCTGGCACCGGGCTGATCGGCGAATGGTTGAACATTGCCGGCTACCCCCAGGTCGAGGCACTCGACATTTCTGAAGGCATGCTGGCCCAGGCCGCACGCAAGGGCGTCTATTCGGCGCTTCATTGCCTGGCGCTGGGCGGACAACTGCCATTCCCGGACGACGCCTATGCCGGGATCATCTCGGCTGGTGTCTTCACCTCCGGCCATGTCGGCGTCGAGGGGCTGGACGAACTGATCCGCATTTGCCGGCCGCGCGGAGTGATCGTGCTGACGGTCAAGAACACACTGTGGGAAGTGGGCTTTGCCGCGCGCATCGCCGAGTTCGAGGCGCAAGGCCTCGTCACTCGTGTTGAGGAAACGCGTCCTTACGTCTCGATGCCGGGCGAGGCCGACACCGTGCCCAGCCGCGGTCTCGCGCTGCGCGTGAACTAGGCTTTCACTCTCTCCGCTGCCGGATCGTACATCGGCTCGAGATGGATCTTGGCCGGCGTCCGCTCCATTGCGACCACCAGTTCATAGTCGCCCGAGGCGAGAAAATCGTCGCTCACCTCATCGGCGTTGCGCACATAGCCGTAGCCGATGTTCATGCCCAGCGTGTAGCCATAGCCGCCGCTGGTGAGATAACCGACCGGCTCGCCATTGCGCAGGATCGTCTCGCGGCCGAGCAGCACGATATCGGGATCATCGACCGTGAAGCCGGCGAAACGTTTCTTCAACGCCGAGCCGCTGGTCTTCTCGAGCGCGCGCCGTCCAATGAAATCGGTGTTCTTGCGCAGCTTGACCGCCCAGCCGAGCCCGGCTTCCTGCGGCGTGTCGTTGGGCGTGATGTCGGAGCCCCAGGCGCGATAGCCTTTTTCCAGCCGCAGCGATTCCAAGGCACGATAGCCGACCGGGCGGATGTCGTGCTTTTTGCCTGCCGCCATAAGCGCGTCGAAGACTTCGCCGGTGGCCGCGATCGGCACATGCAGTTCCCAGCCGAGCTCGCCGACATAGGTGACGCGCAGCGCCCGAATGGTGTGGCCGGCGATGGCAATCTCACGCACGTGGCCGAATGGGAATGCGGCGTTCGACACGTCCGTGTCGGTCACTGCCGCAAGCACATCGCGTGCCCGAGGACCCATCAGCGACAGCGTGCCGAAGTCTTCGGTGACATCGACAAGCGTGGCCTTGAGCCCCTCGCCGATATGGTCGCCGATCCACGAGGAATCATGCGTGCGGAAGCCTGTTCCGGTGACGATGTAGAATGTCTCTTCGGCCAGCCGCGCCACTGTCAGATCAGCCTCGATGCCGCCGCGTGTGTTGAGAAGCTGGGTGTAGGTCAGTCGGCCGACCGGCCTGCTGACGTCGTTGGCGCAGATCCAGTCCAGCGCCTTCAGCGCGTCGGGCCCGCTCAGCTCGTATTTGGCGAAGGAGGATTGATCGAAGACGCCGACCCTTTCGCGCACATGCCGGTGTTCGTCGCCGACCGCCGCGAACCAGTTCTGCCGGCCCATCGAATAGATGTCCCGGGGTTCGATGCCTTGCGGTGCGAACCAGTTCGGCCGCTCCCATCCAAGCTTCGAGCCGAACACGGCATTTTGCTGCTTCAGCCTGTCGTAGAGCGGCGAGACGATGCGGGGTCGCCCGCTGGCATACTCCTCATGCGGGAAGCCGATCGTGTAATGCTTGCCATAGGCCTCCAGCGTACGGTCGCAGACCCACTGCCGGTCGCGGTGCAGGTTGGAAAAGCGCCTGATGTCGACCACCCACAGGTCGAGCGGCGCCTCGCCATCGACCACCCATTGCGCCAGCACCCAGCCGGCGCCACCGCCCGAGGCGATACCGAAGGCATTGAAGCCGGCGCCGACGAACATGTTAGCGCATTCGGGCGCTGTGCCGAGAATGAAATTGCCGTCCGGCGTAAAACTCTCCGGCCCGTTGATCATCTGCTTGACGCCGACGGTTTCCAGCGCCGGCACACGCGCGATCGCTTGCATCATATGTTGTTCGAAATGGTCGTAATCGTCGTCGAACAGCCGGAACTCCCAATCGTTGGGGACGTCCCCGGTCGTCCAGGCCTGCGGGTTCGGCTCATAGCCGCCCATCACCAGCCCGCCGACCTCCTCCTTGAAATAGGTTCGCCGGTCCGGGTCGCGGATGGTCGGCGCGTCGGTCGCCAGTCCGTCGATCTTCTCGGTGATGATGTACTGGTGCTTCACCGGCTGCAGCGGCACGTTGATGCCGGCAAGCGCTCCGACCTGCCGCGCCCATTGGCCGGCGCAGTTGACCACCTTATCGCAGGCGATGTCGCCCTCACTGGTCTTCACCACGGTGATGCGGCCGTCCTTCATCTCGAAGCCGGTGACACGGACATCCTCGAACAGTTTGGCGCCATGCATGCGTGCGCCCTTGGCCAATGACTGCGTGATATCGGAGGGGCTCGCCTGACCATCGGTCGGCAGCCAGGAGGCGCCGACGAGATCGCCGGTTTCCATGAGCGGCCACATGGCCTTGACCTCCGCCGGCGACAGCAACTGCATGTCCATGCCGAAGCTTTTTGCCGTCGTCGCCAATCTTTTGTACTCGGTCCAGCGGTCGGCATTGGTGGCGAGCCTGAGGCACCCGGTCATCTTCCAGCCGGTGGCAAGGCCGGTCTCGGCCTCCAGCCCCTTGTAGAGGTCGACGGAGTACTTCAGCACGCGGGTGATCGAAGCTGACGAGCGCAGCTGGCCGACAAGGCCGGCGGCATGCCAGGTCGAGCCCGAGGTCAGCTTGCCCTGCTCCAGCAGCACCACGTCGGCCTTGTGGTCGCGTGCCAGATGATAGGCCGTCGAACAGCCGATAATGCCGCCGCCGATGACGACGATGGCGGCCTGGCTCGGCAATGTCATGATTTCTGTATCCCGTACTTCGTTCTGTAGTTTTCCAGCGCGCCTTCGAGCCGCGTCAGGTTTTCCTCGGTGTAGGCGACGTAGTCGATGCCGGGCGCGTCGAGATAGAGCTCAGACACCATGCTCCACATCGCCTCGCGCAGCAGCGAAGCGCATTGCATGGCCGCGTGCGAACGGCGGATCGCTTCGTCCGGTTCCTTCATGAAATAGGCGGTCAGGAAGGCGAAGGATTCCTCGTCGCTCATGCCGGCGTTGGAGGCCACGCCGGCGAGGTCGAACATCGCCGTGTTGAAGCCGGCATATTCGAAGTCGATCAGCCACAACCTGTTGCCGTCGTCGAGAATGTTGGCCGGCAAAAGATCATTGTGGCCAAAAACGATCGGCAGCAGTTTCTGCGCGCGCTCCAGTTCGTCGGCCAGCGTCAGCAGGCGCGGCAAGTCGCTGCGCTTGCGGCTGCCACCTTCTTCAAGCGTGCGCGCATAGTCGCGAATGACGTGGAACACCCAGAACATGAAGCCGGCGCCCGAGATGTGATTGGGCATCTCCCGGTGGAAGCCGCGCATCAGGGCCGCGACGCGGCCGAGATTGGCCCGCACGTCCTCGGCGAGATAGGTCTTGGCGCCGAGAAACTCCGTCACCAAGATGCCCGGTTCGGCATGGCGGACGGCTGGCGCGAAACCGGCGGCATGCGCCGCCCGCGCCGTCATCACCTCGCGCTCGCGAAAGACATGGTGGAACGGATAGTCCTTGCCGAAGCGCACGACATGTTTGCCCGCCGCGTCCGTGACGACATAATTGGCATTGCTCAGGCCGCCCGGCAGCGGCGCAATCTCAATGCTGCCGGTCCAGCAAGGCAGGGCGCGGATGCGGTCTTCGGCAATCACGGAATCATTCCTGGTTTGCTGGGCTTCGACAAGGCGCCACGGACAGCGCGACGGCAGCAGGGAGAAACACAAAAAATCTCGTCGGTGCGGGATGCCAGGATCGGTATCCCGCACCGCACCGACGAGCCCCTTGGCTAGGTTTTGAACCCCGCCATCCGCCCCCGCGGATCTGAAAATTCCTTGCACCAGACACGTTGCAGGCTGCCTGGTCAGTGAGTTGCGGCTCTGCCATCACCCTCCCGTTGCAGCTCCGAAACCCCTGTTGAGATTTGGATTTCACGCCAAGGTTGCCTTGCTGTCAATAAAAAGGTGTGACTTTTTTTGGGTATTTTGCCCGAAAGCGCAGGCATTTCCTTTAAAAGCACTTGAATTACCTTAGAATCGGTCAAAAGGCTAAGTCGGGGAAACCAAATGACCCATTCGAAACGGCATGGCGAGATCCTGCGGCTGCTGCAGGAAGAGGGCACCGTCACCATTGCCAGTCTGGCCGACCGGCTGGGCGTGTCGCTCGAGACCGTGCGCCGCGACGTCAAGCCGCTCACCGGTGACGGTTCCGTCCTTAAGATGCATGGCGCCATCGGCCTGCCGTCGATGATTGGCGAAGCGCCGTTCGAGCGGCGGATGCGCGAGAATGCCGACGCCAAGCGCGTCATTGCCCGCATGGTCGCCGCCACCATCCGCGACGGGGAATCGATCATGCTCGACACCGGCACGACGACTTCGTTCCTTGCCCGCGAACTGCTTGGCCACCGGCGCCTGACGGTCGTCACCAACTCGTCGGACATCGCCCGCACGCTGGCCACCATCAACGGCAATAAGGTCTACATGGCTGGCGGCGAACTGCGCAGCGATTCCGGCGCTGCCTTCGGCGCCTCGGCCATCGACTTCGTCAGCCGCTTCTCGGTCAGCCACGCCATCATTTCCACCGGCGCCATCGATGCGGTGATGGGCGTCATGGACTATGATCTGGAAGAGGCCGAGTTCGCCCGCATGGTGCTGTCGCGCGGCCAGCGTTCGCTCGTCATCACCGATCACTCGAAGTTCGGCCGCCTTGGTCTGGTCCAGGTCTGCGGCTTCGACAGCTTTTCCGAACTCGCCAGCGACCGCTCGCCGCCGCGCGACATAGCTGCCGCCCTGGCGCAGGCCGGCGCGCGGCTCAGCATCGCTGGCGAGGAAGCCGGGTTTTAGCCGAAGACCAGCGACTGGTGGGCGCACACGCCCGCAAAGGTACCAGCGGATACCGCAAAGGCGATGTTGTGCATCGAGCGTGCCGCGTCGCCGGCGGCGTAGACGCCGGGCACGGTCGTCTGTTGCCTGTCATCGACTGATATCACCGGGCCGAGGAGGCCTTGCGTGAAGCCGCAGCCGAGCTGTTCGGCCAGCGGGCTGGCCATGGTGTTACGCGGCGCCGTGAACATCGCCCTGACGCCGGCCTTTCTGCCGTCGTTGAGGTGGACGATCAATCCGCCGGAGCCGTCTTCCCTTAGCTCGGTGACGGTGGTGGGCTCAAACCGCACTTTTCGGCTCTCCAGCGCGTGCATCTGCTCTGTGTCAGGCTCGAACAGGCCATTGCCGAACAGCGTGACATCGCCCCAATCGGCGATCAGCTGTGCCTGATGCAGGGACACAGGACCGGTTGCGAGCACGCCGAGCGGCCCGCCGGAAACTTCGTAGCCGTGGCAATAGGGGCAGTGCAGCACGCTCTTTCCCCAGAGCTCGGCAAGCCCGGCAACCTCCGGCAGGATGTCGCGCACCCCGGTGGCCAGCACCAGCCGTGCGGCGCCGAATGTCTCGCCGCCATCGATGGTGATTTCGAAATCGCTGCTGCCGGCGGCAACGGCCTTGTCCGCGCGCCCGTCGACAACCCTTGCTGTCGGATAGGCCAGCAGCTGCCGCCTTGCGTCACCCAGGATTGCGCCGGGCGGGCGCCCGTCCTGTCCGAGGAAGCCGTGCGAATGCTCGGCAAAGCGGTTGCGCGGCTGGCCGGCGTCGATCACCAGCACCTTGCGTCCTGCCCGCGCCATCTGGATGGCGGCGGACAGGCCGGCAAAGCTGCCGCCGACGACGGCAAGATCATACTGCATGGCTGGAGACTCCAATGAGATCAAAACGGCGGCGGAAATCGGCGGTCAGGTCGGCCAGCGTGATGCGGTTGAGCTTTTCCGCCAGCAGCCTTTCGGCCGCGACGCGAAAATCGTCGAGCACGGCGATCACCGCTTGCTCGACGAGGCAGCCGGGGCTTTCCGGCTCGGTGCTGAACGGCAGCAGCGTCTCGCCAAGGGCGACGCTGATCTCGGCCAGGGATATATTTTCGGGCGCCCGCCCGAGCAGCCAGCCGCCGCCGTGCCCGCGCGACGAGGTGACGATCCCGGCATCGCGCAAGCCTGCGATGGTGCGGCGGACCACCACTGGATTGGTGTGGATGAAGGTGGCAAGCTGCTCGGAGGTCAGCGCCTGTTCGGGCTTCTCGGCCATGTGGACGAGAATGTGCAGGGTCGAGGACAGTCTGCTGTTGCGTTTCATGTAACTTAATTAGTTACGATTCGCATCGATGTCAAACGCGCGAAAACTCATCCTGAAGCAGGCGCCATTCGGCTTGCCGTCGAGGATCTCGATACGCCCGCCATGCAATTGCATGATCTCCTGCACCAGGTTGAGGCCGAGCCCGGCGCCGTGATCCTGCGGGCGCAGCCGGTAGAACGGTTCGAACACGCGTTCCCGCTCGCTCAGTGGCACGCCGCCGCCTTCGTCACGCACCTCGATGACGGCGGGAGCTGCAATGCTGACGGTGATCTTGCCCGAGCGGCCGCCATGTTCGATGGCGTTCTGGACGAGATTGGTCACAGCGCGTTCGATCGCGGTGCGGTCACCGGAGGCGAAAACTGTTTCTCTTTCGGGTTCGAACGACATTTCGTATCCGGCCGAAAACGCCATCGGCGCGAGGTCGACAATGACGCTGCGCGCAATCGCCACAAGGTCGACCTTTTCAAAAGCCGCGGCCTGCCGGTCGAGACGCTGCAGGTCGAGCAGCTGGTCGGTCAGCGTCGAAAGCCGCGCTGCGTCCTGCAGCAGCCGCGCCCGTTCCGGTGTCGCCGGTAGCGAGGCGAGGCGTGTATTGAGGATGGCGACCGGTGTTCGCAGTTCATGCGCCGCGTCGGTCAGGAAACGCTTGTGGCGCTCATAGCCCTTGTCGAGGCGCGATAACGCCGCATTCACCGCCTTCACCAGCGGTGTCACCTCCAAGGGCACGTCCTTCAGCGGCAGCTGCACGCCGCGCTGGTCGACGTCGATGCGCCCGGCCTCGGCCGCCGCATGGCCAAGACCCGAAAGCGCGCCGCGCACCACCCAGGGCGTCGCGAACAGCGTGGCCAGCGCCATCAGCCCGGCGAGCGGCAATATCCCTTGCAGGAAAAATTGCGGCGCCTGCCCGAGCAGGCGCATAAGCGAAAGCCCGCCCTTGGTGCCGCTGAAGATCTGGACGTTGCCGGCTGCCGTATCGGTCCAGCGTATCTTTCCTCCAGGTGGCGCGGCTTGCCCGAGCGTCGGGTCGATACGGGCATCGCTGATGGTGTCCAGCAGTCCGACAAAGGGCTGGAAGACGGTCGGTACGGTTCCCTCCTGCAGCCGCTGCCCTTGCTTGTCGCGAATGATGAACCAGAGGTCCGGAACTCCAGATCGCAGCTTTGCCATATCCGGCGTCTCGTTGAGGACCAGCTTGCCGCCGGCATCGCGTGCCACCGCATCCGCCAGCACGTCCATCGTGCCGTCCTCATAGTCGTGCGGAATGAGACCCGTGGCCAGCATGGCGCCGAGAATGCCGACGATGATCAGTGTCAGCATCGCGCATTGCAGCAACGCGATGCGCAGCACCAGGCTCCATTTCAGCGAACGCGGGCGCTTGATCGTCATGTCGTCTCGCGCAGGAGATAGCCGACGCCGCGAATGCCGTTGATCGTCACGCCGCCGTCGGCGTCGGCGAGCTTGCGGCGCAGGCGCGAGACGTGGGTGTCGAGCGCGTTGGACTGAATCTCGTCGTCGAGGCCAAACACCGCTTCCATCAGCGCCTCGCGCTGCACCATGCGGCCGGTCCGCCGCATCAGCGTTTCCAGCACCAGGAGTTCGCGGCGCGGCAGGCCGAGCGGCTCGCCACGGATCGACACCTCGCGATACCCGACATCGAGCACCAGATGGCCGGCGCGGATGAATTGCGACTGCATCGGCACCGGGCGCCTGAGCAGCGCTCGCAACCGGGCCAGCAATTCCTCGAAGGCGAACGGCTTCGCCAGATAATCGTCCGCACCCATGTTCAGCCCATCGACCTTGTCCGACGTGTCGCCCTTTGCCGTCAGCATCAGCACGGGCGTGGTGTTCTTCGCTGCGCGCAGTCTGGGAACCAGCGACAGCCCGTCGCCATCCGGCAATTGGCGGTCGAGCAGGATGGCGTCGTAGCTGTCGGCGGCAACGAAGCCCTCCGCTTCGATGAGCGAGCCGGCGTGGTCGACCACCATGTCGTGGCGCTTCAGCGCGGCACGCAAGGCCGAGACCATTTCAGGCTCGTCTTCGACCAGCAAGATACGCATCCACCATCCTCTAACAAGACCACTGCTGCGGGCGCTACAGCGCCAACATTGCGCAAGCATGGCAAATCCTGGCAGCGGGCGTCGACGCACCCTTTCTTTGCATCTGCCACCTTGCGCAATGTCCATGCAATCCAGTCGCAGCAAACAGCACCGGTCGGCACGAACCGTCATGCCGGCATCAAGGCGTCGGACCCGACTATGCAACAGGTTCGGGTCCGACGCTGAAACGAAATCAAATGGCCGCACCAAACTGATTGTCGCGCTGCTGTCCGGATTGAGGTTTAGCTATGTCTGCAAATGATGCTCTGTCTTTTCTCATGGCGTGGGCCGTGGCGCCGTTCAGGATAGGCTCCGTCACGCCGTCCAGTTCCAGCCTGGCGGCATTGATGACGCGCGACATCGGTCCCGACACCGGCCCCGTGCTGGAGCTTGGTCCGGGAACCGGCCCGTTCACCCGGGCGCTGCTGGCGCGCGGGGTTAGTGAAGAGGATTTGACGCTGATCGAATCCGATCCGGATTTCGCCGCACTGCTCAAGCGGCGCTTTCCTGCCGCCCGGGTCTTCGAAATGGATGCCGCCGGTCTGCGCCATCTATCGCTATTCCAGGGGCCGGCGGTCGGCGCCGCCATCAGCGGTCTGCCCTTCCGCTTGATCTCACCGCGCAAGACGCTCGCCATTCTCGACGGGGTTTTCGCAAATCTTCGCCCGGGCGGCGCGCTCTATCAGTTCACGCTCGGCCGGCGCTGTCCGTTCGACCAGTCGCTGCTCGATCGGCTCGATCTCGAGGTCACGCGGGTTGGCCATACCTTTCGCAACCTCCCGCCGGCGACGGTCTATCGCATCGCCAGGATCAAGACGCTCAGCACCTTTGACTGGCGCTTCGCATGACGGGGCCGCTGGCGGCCATCCTCGGCTTCGGTCTGTTCGGCGTCTTCTGCCTCGCCTTCACCGAAAAGATCCTGCCAATCCCGCCGTCGCACGTGCTGCTGCTGTTCCTCGGCATGACGGCGGCGCCTGATGGTTCGACGCTGGCGATCCTGCTGCTGGTGACGACGCTTGCCTCCACCAGCGGCTGCCTTGTCTGGTATGCGGTCGGCCGCCGGATTGGACCCGACCGTGCCGACAGGCTGTTGGAACGTTTCGGCAGATATGTCTTCCTGCGCCACGCGACCTACCGCAGGCTCGGCCAGGCCTATCGGCGCTATCACGTCCGGATCTCCTTGCTGGCGCAGTTCATCCCGACGGTGCGCAATTACCTGCCGATCGCAGCCGGCGCGCTCTGTCTGCCTGCCTTCCCCTTTGCGGCCGCGACGCTGCTCGGCGCCACGCTCTGGAACGCCGGCTTTCTCACCACCGGCTATCTGCTGCGCGGCAGCGACCGGGATTCCTTCACGGTGGGCCTGCGCATCATCGTCATCGTCGTGGCTCTGGAGACGGCATTCATGCTTGCGCTGCGCTATGGCCCCGCATGCCGGCGGCGCATCAAGTTGGCGCTCGGCTGACTACGCAGCGCCGGATCTCCGGTCACGGGATAAGCTCTGCCGTCGGCTTTCCTTCGCTCGGCTGCCGGTGTTTAGTCCGGCCATGGCTTTCACCATCCGTCAGCTGCAGTTCTTCATCGCCGTCGCCGAACAAGGCACGGTTTCGGGTGCAGCACAAAACCTTTCGATCTCGCAATCGTCGGTCACCGAAGCGATCAAGGAGCTTGAAAGCGATCTCGGCGTCGAACTGTTCGAACGCCATCCGCGCGGCCTGAACATCACCCACAAGGGTCATCAGTTCCTCCGCCACGCGACAAAAATCCTCGCCGACGTTTCCGACGCGCGCCGCTCTTTCTCCGGCGAGCAGGCGGTGGCGGGCGGTCGGCTGCAGCTCGGCGTCACCTCGCTGGTCGCCGGTTATGTGCTGTCGGATCTGCTCGCCCGCTACCGTCGCGCCTATCCTGGTGTCGAGGTCTCGGCCATCGAGGACAATGGCGACTACCTCGAACATCTCTTGATCGGCGGCAAGCTCGACATTGCCGTCATGGTCACCTCCAATTTGCGCGACCGCACCGCGTTGCAGTCGGAAATCCTCGAAGTCTCGGCCTACCGGCTGTGGCTGCCGCTCGGCCATCCGCTTGCCAGCGCCGACATCATCAGCATCGGCGACATTGCCTCCGAAACGCTGATCATGCTGACCGTTGACGAGATCGAGGAGAATACCGGCAAGCTGCTGACGGCGATCGGCGCCAAGCCGCACGTCGCTTTCCGCACCCGTTCCGTGGAAGCCGTGCGCAGTCTGGTCGCGACCGGCGCCGGTGTGGCGCTGCTGCCCGATCTCGTCTACCGGCCCTGGTCGCTGGAAGGCGACCGCATCGAATCGCGCGATATTTCGGGCTCCTTGCCTGTGGTCCAGGTCGGCATGGTCTGGCGGCGTGGCTCCGACCTGCCGCAGGCGGCGCGCGATTTCATCGGCCTTGCGCAATCGCAGCGGACGGTCCGTCAGCGTCCCTGAGGCATCGGCTGCCGACCTATCGGAAAAACCGATATCGCCTTTCTGATAAATGAATTTGCGAAACCGGAATTTTCAAAGCACCTTCGGTCCAGGGACCAAAGCCTCCATCAGAGCGGCATCAAGCCCAACGGACGAACTGACAGTTTTCAGTCCGCGCGTGACCCCTAGCGAAGACCGGAAGCGGCTTTCGGGGTCAGGCGCCTAAATGGGAGATCGACAATGAATTCATTCCTGAAGTCATGCACTGCACTGACGGTTGCGCTGACCTTTTCCGGTCAGGCCGTCGCCCAGGTCAAGGAACTTGGCAAGGGCGAAGGCCAGGTCAACATCGTTGCCTGGCCGGGCTATATCGAGCGCGGCGAAACCGACAAGGGCTATGACTGGGTGACCTCCTTCGAGAAGGAGACCGGCTGCAAGGTCAACGTCAAGACGGCCAATACGTCAGACGAGATGGTCTCGCTGATGAATGAGGGCGGCTTCGACCTCGTCACCGCCTCAGGCGATGCCTCGCTGCGCCTCGTTGCCGGCAAGCGCGTGCAGCCGATCAACACCGATCTCATCCCGAGTTGGAAGACGGTCGACGAGCGCCTCAAGGACGCGCCGTGGTTCACCGTCGGCGGCGCCCACTACGGCGTTCCCTACCAGTGGGGCCCCAACGTCCTGATGTACAACACCGACGTGTTCAAGGAGGCTCCCAAGAGCTGGAATATCGTCTTCGAGGAAATGAAGCTACCAGACGGCAAGTCCAACAAAGGCCGCGTCCAGGCCTATGACGGACCGATCCACATTGCGGATGCCGCCAACTATCTGATGTTCCACAAGCCGGAACTCGGCATCAAGGATCCCTATGAACTGAACGAGGACCAGTACAAGGCGGCGCTCGAATTGCTGCGCGTCCAGCGCACGCTGGTCGGCCGCTACTGGCACGACGCCGCCATCCAGGTCGACGATTTCCAGAACGAAGGCGTCGTCGCCTCCGGCTCGTGGCCGTATCAGGTCAACACGCTGGTCGCCGCCAAGAAGCCGATCGCGTCCACCATCCCGGAGGAGGGCGCCACCGGTTGGGCCGACACCACGATGATGGAAGCCGACTCCGCCAACCCCAACTGCGCCTATATGTGGATGGAACATTCGCTGTCACCGAAGGTGCAGGGAGATGTCTCGGCCTGGTTCGGTTCGCTGCCCGTCGTCCCCGCCGCCTGCAAGGGCAATGAGCTTTTGACCGACGAGGGCTGCAAGACCAACGGCTACGACAATTTCGACAAGATCAAATTCTGGAAGACGCCGGTGTCGAAATGCACCACCCAGAACGATCAGTGCGTGCCCTACTACCGCTGGGTGTCTGACTATATCGGCGTCATCGGCGGGCGGTGAGCGCCCTTACCTCCCCCTTGCGGGGAGGGTTGACGCAATAGCGTCGGGGTGGGGTCTGCTCGGCATTTTCGAGGCACCCACCCGCGGCTTCGCCGCAACCTCCCCACAAGGGGGGCGGACGTCACGCGATATCAACACATCAACCCGGCAACAGACTGACAGCCCATGACCTCCGCCGTCTCTTTCCAGAAAGCCTCGCGCCATTTCGGCAACGTGCGAGCCGTCGACGCGGTCGATCTCGACATCGCGCCGGGCGAATTCTTCGCCATGCTCGGGCCGTCCGGTTCCGGCAAGACCACCTGCCTGCGCCTCATCGCCGGCTTCGAGCAGCCGACATCGGGCTCGATCTCGATCTTTGGCGAACGCGCCGAGGGCGTTCCGCCCTATCGCCGCAACGTCAACACCGTGTTCCAGGACTATGCGCTGTTCCCGCATCTGAACGTGCTCGACAACGTCGCCTACGGGCTGATGGTCAAGGGCGTCGGCAAGGCTGAACGGCACAAGGCAGCGGAAGAGGCGCTGTCACTGGTGCGGTTGCCCGGCTATGGCGCCCGCCGCCCCGGCCAGCTTTCCGGCGGCCAGCGCCAGCGCGTGGCACTCGCCCGTGCGCTGGTGAACCAGCCAAAGGTGCTGTTGCTCGACGAGCCGCTCGGCGCGCTCGACCTCAAATTGCGTGAGAACATGCAGGAGGAGCTGAAGTCGCTGCAGAAGGCGCTTGGCATCACCTTCGTCTTCGTCACCCACGACCAGGGCGAAGCGCTGTCGATGGCCGACCGCGTCGCCGTCTTCAACGACGGCAAGATCATGCAGATCGGCACGCCGGAGGATATCTACCAGCGGCCGAGGACCCGCTTCGTTGCCGATTTCGTCGGCTCCTCTAATGTGCTGCCGCCGGATTTCGTCCAGCGCTATTCCGGCCAGCATCGCTGGGGGAGTCTCCGCCCTGAATCCATTCGCGTCGGGCGCGCGGCCAGCGGGGTCACAAGTGGCGAAGGCGTATCCGCCCGCCTCGTCTCGACCAATTATCTCGGTGCCACGACAAAGCTGGCGCTCGATGCCGACGGGCTGCGGCTGCACGCCATCGTGCCGGCCGGCACGGCCTTACCCGGGGAAGGCGAGGCGGTCGTGCTCACCTTCAACCGCGACCACCTGCATCTGATGGACGAGCCGACATGAGCCTCGACGCGGCCATGGTGCGTGCAACGGCGCCCGCCATCCTGCCGGGTAGCGGCGGTCTGCGTGGCGCATTGTCGGACCTTTTCTGGCGCAAGCCGAAGGTCCTGCTGCTGCTCATGCTGCTGCCGCCCGTGCTGTGGCTCGGCATCGTCTATATCGGTTCGCTGTTCGCGCTCTTGGCGCAGAGCTTTTTCTCCATCGACGAGTTTTCCGGCCTCATCAACCGCGAGTTCACGCTCAAGACCTATGGCGACCTGTTCCAGGCCGCCAATCTCGACATCATCCTGCGCACGGTGACGATGGCGGCTCTGGTCACGCTGGCCTCTGCGGTTGTCGCCTTCCCGATCGCCTATTACGCGGCGCGTTATGCACGTGGCCGCTGGAAGGCGCTGTTCTATCTCGGGATCATGCTGCCGCTGTGGTCGAGCTATCTGGTCAAGATCTACGCCTGGAAGCTGATCCTGGCCAAGGAGGGCATCCTCACCTGGCTGCTCGCCAAGCTGCATCTTTTGTGGGTGCTCGACGCATGGCTGTCGCTGCCGATCGTCGGCGGCAACTCGCTGTCGGTGTCGTTCACCGGCACCTTCATCGTCTTCGTCTATGTCTGGCTGCCGTTCATGATCCTGCCGGTGCAGGCGGCGCTCGAGCGCGTGCCGGGCAATCTGGTCGAAGCCTCGTCCGATTTGGGGGCTTCGCCGGGACAGACCTTCCGCAACGTGCTGTTCCCGCTGGCGCTGCCGGGCATCGTTGCCGGTTCGATCTTCACCTTCTCGCTGACGCTCGGCGACTACATCATCCCGCAGATCATCGGTACTTCGCGGCTGTTCATCGGCCAGGCTGTCTATTCGCAGCAAGGCACCGCCGGCAACATCCCGCTCGCCGCCGCGTTCACCGTGGTGCCGATCGTCATCATGGGCTTCTACCTCTGGGGTGCCAAGCGCATGGGAGCCTTCGATGCGCTCTGATGGTTCCCAGTCGGCCCCGCTCGGCCTGAAGATCGCCGCCGCCTGCGGCCTGCTGTTCCTGCATCTGCCGATCCTGCTGATCTTCGTCTATGCCTTCACCACCGAGGAAAAAAGCTTCGTCTGGCCGCCGCCCGGCCTGACGACGCAGTGGTTCGCCGTCACCTGGAACCGGCCGGATGTCTGGCAGGCGCTATCGCTGTCGGTCAG